>JADLHE010000092.1 GCA_020848965.1 Saprospiraceae bacterium | reverse complement strand
TGCCAGCCGACCCCACATAAAGGCTTCCGTTTTCAATGGAAATCGCATCAAAAAGTGGTTTGCAGACATCATACGCCTCCCGGTCGCCACCAATCATGGTGCAAGCCCCGTTAAGTGCGCCGCTCGTTCCGCCGCTCGTTCCGCAATCAAGGAATTTGATGCCTCGCTCCTTGAACATAGCGTAATGTCGGAGCGTGTCTTTGTAATTAGAATTGCCTCCGTCAATCACAATGTCACCGGGCGTGAGCAAGTCTGGCAATTGCGACAGCACAGACTCAGTTGCCTCACCTGCAGGCACCATGCTCCAAACGATGCGAGGGGAAGGCAAATGCATGGCTACTGCCTGCATACTACTGGTGGTCACAATGCCAATATCGGCAGAACGTTTCCGGTTGGCATCGTCAATATCGAAGGCCACCACAGTGAATTTGTTGCGGAGCATGTTTTGGGCCAGCGGGAAGCCCATTTTACCCAAACCAATCAGTCCAATCGTCATCTTTCGAGTGATTTTTAGATGAAAACATCCAGCAAAAGGCAAGCTGCCAAGCCAACGACCGAAACGATGGTTTCCATGGCCGTCCAGGAACGGAGCGTTTGCCCAATGCTCAGGTTGAAATATTCTTTAAAAAGCCAAAATCCAGTATCATTTACTTGGGAACAAGTCAGAGAGCCTGCCCCGGTAGCCAAGACCATCAACTCTGGGCTGACGTTTCCCATTGCCAGCATGGGCTGCATGATGCCCGCTGCGGTAAGAGCGGCCACAGTAGCAGAACCCAGTGCAATTCGCAGCACCGCAGCCACCGACCAGGCCATGATAAGCGGCGAAAGGGTCAGCCCTTTCATCAGCCCAACGATATAGTCGCTGGTGCCACTACTCACCAAAACCTCCTTGAACGCCCCACCTGCACCAAGTATCAATAAAATCATAGCAATGGGCTTAACGTGCTCTCCCAGGCTGTCCATCAATTGTGCGAAGGACTTGCCCGATTTTTTACCCAAAAGGAAAACTGCTGCAAATACGGAGGCAAGCAAGGAAATCACCGGGTCGCCAAAAAACTGAAGGATTTGGTTCAGAAAACGCTCCTTTTCTAGGAATAACATCCCCACCGCCCCTAAGCCCATGAGCAATACAGGGATAAGAGAAACTAAAACCGAGATACCGAAACTTGGCAGTTGGATGGGCAAATTTGAAGAACGCTGAAATAGCTTTTCGTTGACCACAGCTGGAATTCTGTGCATCGTTTTTCCAAAAAACACCCCGGCCACTATGACGGTGGGTATGGCTATGACCAATCCATAAATTAGGGTCAATTGCATGTTTGCCTTGTAAAAATCAACGATTGCCGTGGGTGCTGGGTGCGGTGGCAAAAAGCCGTGCATGACCGAAAGCGATGCAATAATGGGCAATGCTACTACAAGAATCGGCTGTTTGGTCTCTTTGGCCATTGCGAAAATAATGGGCAAAACCATCAAAAAAGCCACATTGTAGAACATGGGGATGCCGATGATGAACCCCGTTATCACCATAGCCCAAGTGATGTTTTGCACCCCAAAAATATCGGCAAGCCTTCGGGCAATGACCTGTGCGGCGCCACTTTCCGCAATCAAGCCGCCGAGAATGGCCCCCAAGCCCATGATGAGTGCCAAGGTGCCGAGTGTGCCCCCTACCCCTTTCTGAATGGCGGCCAAAGTGTCGGTAGTGGACATGCCCATGCTCAAACCCACGCCAAGGGCAACCAATAGCAAAGCCAGGAACGGGTTCATGCGAAGCCCGATGATGAGCAACAAAAGTGTCGCAATTCCAATAAGAATGATGACAAGCGGCATCCGTGGGTTGTGATTTAGGTTCGGGGCGAAAAGTAGGGAAAAGATTGAATCTTGGGCTGCCAGAAAATAAAAACGGCCCAATTGGGGGTTTTCCTCCAAATGGGCCGTTGCAATCGAGCAAGCCAGCGTGTTTTCTATGGATTCCTGATTATGATGTCCCCAAAACTAATCTTTACAGAAATGTTAGACTTGCCGATTTTGGAGGAGAAAATGGCTTTTTTGAGGTCACTTGTATTTTGCAAATAATTGAGTTTCAAGTTGTTGGGAGCTGTGATGGTTCCGTAGTGGGCAGTCAACGTATAGCCGTAATAATTCGGTTTTGGGTCAAAGAAATAGACGTCCGATTTCTCGGCATTGATGTTCATCGTCAGCAATTCGGGGCTGGGGTTCGTGAAGAATTTCATGACGCCGTACTGCGAATTGATATTCCAAGTGCCCTTTATGTCGTGCAAGGTAATATCGGACCGGCGGGAGTTGATGGTCACGTTTCCGTCCACGTTCTTTCCTTCTATATCTCCGAATCGGGTTTCAATTCCAATTTTCCCGCTCACGTTTTCCAAATTGATTTTAGAAAACTGGCTATTCACCCTCAAAGACCGGGTCAGGTTGCTGATGTCCGAGAGGCCATAATTGTTTTTCATGTAAACCGGACAATCGGCGGGCAGCGTTATGGTGTAGATGGCCTTAATATCGGAAGTGGGTTTTTTCCCGCCCTTTTTCGTTGAAAAATAATTGCGGAAATAGAGCTTGCTTCCAACCTGCTCATTGCTGTAAACCATTTGGTCGAGGTCATTTTGGGCAGTTTTGCGGTCGGTGTTTTTGGAAACCAACTCCACGAGCACTTTGACTTCGTTGCGCATCCAAGTTTCCACCTTAATTTCCGCTTTTTCGCCCTCGATGTTCACCTCCGTTCCGTTCTTGTAAGGGAATGTATTTTCCATCACCTTCGTCACTACTTGAAGCGTGGTTTGCGCAGCCAAGTTCATCGAGACAAAGGCTAACAAGTTGATAATCAGAAACTTTTGGAACTTCATTGTCTTCAATTATGATGAATGATGATTGACGAACAATTAATTTCAAGCAACTTACCTGCCCGATTTATCATCCGTAATTCATCCTTCAATTAAATAAGCATCGCCATCATTTTTTTCAAAACATCGGTTCGCTCCAGTTCTATTTCTTTGATTTGCATGACCAAATCAGCATCGGTACTGAACTCGCCAATGGCCGTTTTGAGTTCTTCTTTGGCAGCGGTCAGCTCTTCCAATTCGCCTTGCAATTGCTTGAATTCAGGTTGCTCGCAAAGCATTTTTTTTGCTTCGCAAAGGCTTAGGAACTCGCTGAAGGCATCCTCGTCTTCGTCCCAGTCATGTTGCAGCAGCAAGGGGTCAACGGTTTCCTCGCTGAAATTCAGGGCAACCACATTGGCATCCACCTGCTTTGGCCCACTGAAATGCAGATAGGCTCCCACCGCCAAGACCACCGAAGCAGCCACGGCCAATGCCTTTCGCCAACCGAACTGTACGATTTTTGCTTGCGGCCTTTCCGCTTCCAACCGTTGCAGAATGCCTTCCCAAGCTTGCGCAGGTGGCTCGTATTGCGGTAGCGATTGCAAGATTTGCATGGGCAAAATTGCCTCCAGCCCACCTTCCATCTGTTCCTCAATCTGGTCCCAAAGCATCTCTTTTGGCTCGTGCTCTGGCAGCGACGAAAGGGCCTCGATTAACGTTTTTTTGTTTTGCTCTTCCATTTGAACAAGTTTATACTTGGTCTTTAAGAATTTCCCGCAGCCGTTTTTTTGAATAAAAAAGCTGTGATTTTGAAGTGCCTTCGGATATGCCCAGCAGCTCTGCAACCTCTTTGTGGCCATAGCCTTCCACCTCCACCAAAATGAAGACGGTTCGGTAGCCTTCCGGCAAAGAAAGGATGGCTTTTTCAAGGTATTCTGCATCGAGGTAGTGACCCCAGTCCACCTGTGCGGAGGGTGGGATGTTCTCTACTGGCTCAAAAAATTCTTTGCCTTTGCGGAGGTGGCTGTAGGCCGTCCGAACGACGATGGTT
>JADLHE010000091.1 GCA_020848965.1 Saprospiraceae bacterium | reverse complement strand
TTGGCGCAGTCTTTCAACAAGCAGTACTCCATTGCGGCCACTTGTGGGCATTGTGGGTCAAATATTTATCGGAATATTGCGAAGCAAGCCCCCGGCGGCTATACGCTTACGACAGCGGCCTTTGATTACCAGGATACAACTCGGTTGTTCATCGAAACCCAAATTGGCCAGGATGGCCTCCAAATCTCGCAGGACACCTTGGCAGCTTTTCACCAATTCGACCCTAAGATTCTCTCGTTGCCGGATGGAAGTTTTGCCTTCTATGAAACAACCCCGGATGGCCGTCCCAAGTTGACGAAAAAAACAGCCGACGGCACGGTCATTTGGAGCCAAGAATATGATAATCAAGGCTTTATATTAGACGCTGGCAAAATAACGGTGCAGGTAAACGACCTGAATGAATTGTTTTTGGCCGCTGTGCAATCCACGCAGTCAATTGCAGATACGGCCCATATCCTCGTTAAAAAACTGGGCGCAGACGGTACGGTGGTTTGGGAAACCACACAGCCTTTTTATTGGCACTTGCCCAAAGAGATGAACCTGATACCCGGCGATGTTGCCGACGATGGTGGCGTCATTTTGACCTATACGGTAAAGGCGGGCAGCTTTGATTATATTTGGAATGTGCTTCGATTGGACGGTATGGGCACGGTGGTTTTGAACCAAAACTACTCCTATTACCCAGGATGGGGGTATAATCCTTACGTCAGAAACTTGGATGCGGGACAAGGCCGAACGCTCACCACCAGCACCACCGTAGGGCCGGATGGCTACCCCAACGAAGCCTATGTCAAGCTTTTTGGTACGGCAGGCAACCTGCTTTGGTTCACCAAGTTAGAACATCCGCCGGCGTCGGCGGGCCTTCCTGCCAAAACCTTTGTGGATGCATTGGCGATGGCAAACGATGGCAACTTCATCTTGGCCGGGCACTCCGAGGATGCCTACCCCGACCAGTTTTTCATCGCAAAACTGGATTCGGACGGCAATACCCTTTGGAGAAAGGACAATTATGGCTTTTTGGGCTTTGCCCAACTTATTGAAGAACTGCCGGGCGGCGGTATGTTGGTGAGCGGGAAAAGGGGCTACAACCAAGCATGGGTAATGGTGACGGATAGCCTGGGCAATGTGCCCTGCCCCATCTTGACCGAGATAACGGCACATCTCTGCTACCCGCCTCAAGGCTATTTTTTCGGTGGACAATACCTGAACAACCCAGGGCGGTACTACAAGCAGTACGCATCGCCCGATGGTTGCGACAGCATGGTCATCCTCCAGTTGACCTACCCCATTGCTGGCGTGACGGACACCGCACAAATCTGCGAGGGCGGTAGTTTCATGTGGCGTGATTCGAGCTACACACAACCGGGGCTGCACTTTTTCGACGCATCCATGACGGCGCATGGTTGCGACACAATGCATCGGCTTTTCTTGGTCGTATCGCCCCACGACAGCATGGAGGTGGACATCCATCTTTGCGTCGGAGCGGCAAGCCCTTTTACTGGAACCATCTACCAAACCGAGGGCGAATTCTCGGAACAGCTTGATTTACAGGGGCTTGATGGCTGTGACAGTCTTGTAGACGCTACGGTTTTTGTCCATCCCAATGAATTTTTGACCTTAGAAAATTCAGTGCCCTACGGTACGCTGTACCAAGGCATCGTACTGACGCAAGACACGCAGTTCGTCCTGTACGACACGACGGCCGTTGGCTGCCTGCTCACCATCACGGAGAACGTGACGGTGGGGCCAAGTGCGGTGGGCGAGCCGATGGGGGCGCTGGGGTTGCGACTCTTCCCCAACCCCTTCTCCAATGACCTGCACCTCGATTTCTATTTGCCGAAACCCATGCCCTTTACTGCCAGCCTTTTAGACCCGCTTGGTCGGCAAGTGGCGGTCATGCTCGACAACAAAGGCTTCGAAGCTGGCGAACACCATTTAACTTTATCTGGAAAGAATTTGTCACCCGGACTGTACCAGTTGCGGGTGCAAGCGGGCGAGGCCATCTTATTTCAAAAACTGCTCAAAATATAGCGCCCATTTAAAGGGCATTTAAAAACAAGTTAAACAACCATTATGAAGAATTTATTGACCTCCCTTTTTTTCCTCTGCCTTGCGGCAAAAGTGTTCACGCAAACCTTGACCGTGGAGGATTTTTCCACTGGCTATAGTTGGCTCACGGGCATCGCCCATGCTCCCAACGACGACCGCCTATTTGCCTTCCAAAAAGACGGCCTTATCAAAATCTGCAATGCCAACGGCCAGCAGGCGGGCACTTTCCTCGACATAAGTGCCAAGGTGAAAAACTTGGACGAATATGGACTGGTTGGCTTGGCTTTCCACCCGAATTACGCCACCAACGGCTATTTCTACGTGTTTTACAATAAAGTGGTCACGGGCGAATGTGTGGTGGCGAGGTATAGCCGCAGCACCTCCAATCCCAACCTCGCCAACCCCAGCAGCGAGTTGATTTTGATGACCTGGCTGCACCCCGAATCGCACCATGTGGGCGGCTGCATGAAGTTCGGGCCGGATGGCTATTTGTACATCGCCACGGGAGATGGGGCAAGCCTGACAGCCTTCAGCACAGCGGCACAAAACCTGCAATCATATTTGGGTAAAATATTGCGCATAGATGTAAATAATGGCACAACTTATACCGTGCCAACCAGCAACCCATTTATCGGCAATCAGAATGCATTGCCGGAGATATATGCTTATGGCTTGCGCAATCCTTGGCGTATATCTTTTGATAAATATACGGGCGGGCTTTATATCGGCGATGTGGGGCAGGATGAGCGGGAAGAAGTTGATTATCAAGCAGATGCAAGCACTGGTGGCAAGAATTATGGCTGGCCATGCATGGAAGGCACGCTCCAATTTAATGCCGCAAATTGCAACGCAAACACCATATATACAGCGCCATATTTTGAATATAACCATGCCGCAACAAATGGCTGCTCCATCAGCGGCGGCGTCGTATATCGGGGCGGAGAATATGGCGATTTATTTGGTAAATATATTTATGCCGATTTCTGTTCTGGCAGGATATGGTCATTAAATACAGGCAGCACAAGTCCCGTGGCCGTGGAGGGCGCCAACGTAGGCGACAACGACATCACCATGATAGAGGAGAACAGCAAGGGCGAGCTTTTTGCCGTCGGTTTTTTTAGCAATAAAATATACCGGGTGCGAAGCCAGAACTGTGCGCCCACGGCCTTCATACCCGGCGATGCGGTGCGAACCTTGCCAGCAGGCGGCAGCGTGCCCATGTCGGTTTACCCAGTGATGAGCGGCTACAGCTACCAGTGGCTTTTGAACGGCAGCCCCATTGCCGGGCAGACGGGAACGCAGCTAATTGCCACGCAACCAGGCACTTATACCGTGCGGGTGACGAACCCGGGGAATAGTTGCCAGAATACTTCAGCGGTGGTGACGGTGAACGGCGGCGGCGGCGGTGGCAACACTGGCCAGATTGACCTCTCCCTCACAGCGCAACAACTCATCCCCACTCCCGCCCAGTGGAGCAACTACTCCGTTAAGCTGAGCCTCAGCAACGCCGGACCGCAAGCGGCAACGGGCGTAAAGGTCAAATTTGCGAAGCCAAACGGCGTGGTCTATGTCGGCGGCAACACGCACACGGCCTCGCAAGGCACTTTCAACGCATTGAGCGACGAAGTCTGGACAGTGGGCAGTATCCCCGCCAACGGTACGACCACGCTGACGGTCAATTATTTTATGCTAAATGCCTCTGCGCCAGTAGCTTATGCGCAGGTTACAGCCGCAAACGAAACGGATTCGGACTCACAACCGAACAACGGAACCCCGCCTTCGCCCGTGCAGGACGATGAGGCAAGCACGGCGGGCGGCAATGGCGGCCCAACCTGTGCCATCACCGCCAGCGTTACTGCGCCTATTTGCAACGACAATGGCACCCCCACCAACCCCGCCGACGACCGTTACAGCTTCATCCTCACGGCCACCAATACCGTGCAAGGCGTTGGCTATCAGGTTTTTATACCACAGACCAGCCAGACGTTTCAAGGCACTTACGGCTCGCCACTGACCATCCAGAACGTCCCCATTTCTGCTGTGAACTTGAAGCTGAACCTGACTGACAATATGAATGTCAACTGCTCGGAGAGCGTGTCGGTGACGGTGCCAGCGCCCTGCTCCAGCGGCACGGTACTGCCCGATTTGAAGCTGACCAACCTGCAAGTACCAGCTTCCATCACTCATGGCACTGCCTTCAATTACAGTTTTATTGCGAGCAACATTGGCTCGACACCTAGCCCCCCAACAACCTTTCGGGTCAAAATAGGACCTTATGATGTAGCTTATTATCCCCTGCAAGCCCTCCAACCAGGCCAACAAGCAAGTATCAGCCAGGCAATGACGCTGCCCCAAGGATTTGTTTCGGGAAACCTGGGTTTTTCAGTGGGCTTGGATGAGCCTTCGTACATCGTCAATGAATTGTCGGAAAACAACAACGGCGCAAGCGTAGGCATTCAAGTCAACCAGGGTACTGGGGGGCTCAACCTTGGAGACCTTTCACCTACCAATATAGTGCTGAACCCTGACAACGGCATGGTCAGCCAGCCAATTCAGGTAAATTATACACGTACCAACTTTGGAAGCGCCCCCATCGTCCAGACATACGGCGACAGGCTGTTTTTATCAACTGATAATATCTTGAGTGCAAACGACATCGTTTTGGGTAATGAATCGTCGCCTGCCGTTGTAACTCCCATTGGTAATTTGCACGCTTTTTTCAGTACAATACTATTGCCTGCTGGTACTTCACCAGGCTCCTATTTCCTTATCGTAGAAGTGGATAACGACAAATTGGTACCTGAAACAAACGAGAGCAATAACATAATATCAGCTCTTTTTACCGTGAACGGTTCAGGTGGCTCCGGCCAAATCGACCTCTCCCTCGTTGCGCAGCAACTCACCGCCTCGCCCGCCCAATGGAGCAATTACCCCGTGAAACTGACCCTCAGCAACACCGGGCCGCAAGCGGCAACGGGCGTGAAGGTCAAGTTTGCGAAGCCAAATGGCGTGGTCTATGTAGGTGGCAATGAGTTCACTGCTTCGCAAGGCACGTTCAACCCCAACGGCGATGAGGTGTGGACGGTGGGCAGCATCCCCGCCAATGGCTCTGCCACGCTGACGGTCAACTATTTCTTGCTGAGCGCAACGGCGCCCGTGGCTTATGCGCAGGTGATAGCAGCCAATGAGACGGACACCGACAGCCAGCCAAACAACGGCACGCCGCCCACGCCCGTACAGGATGACGAGGCGAGCACGGAGGGAGGAAACACTACACCGATGCCCGACATCACAGTAACTGCGCTCACGGCTCCCGCCAGTCTTGTCAAGACAGCCAACAACACGGTCAGTTTCACCCTAAGCAACCCCGGCAATGCCCCAACGGCTACCGTTCAGGCATTCCTGACAAGCATCTACCTATCCACCGACAATCAGTTGAGTGCCAATGACTTGGAATTAGGGCAGGGTGCAGCAGGGCCAATACCTGCGGGCGGCAATATCACGGGGGTGGCAGCCGTCATCACCGTGCCAGCAACAACGTCGGTGGGCAACTACTTCCTCATTGCCAAGGCAGATGTGACCAACACCGTGGCTGAGAGCAACGAGAACAACAACCTGAGCAATGCCGTGGCGGTGCAGGTAGTGAGCAACAGCACGGCGACGGTGGATTTGACCGTCTCCAACCTGACAGTTCCTGCAAGCATCGTAAGGAGCAGCACGGTCAACTTCAGCTTCAATGTCAACAATACAGGCACTTCTGTGGCTAACCTGACCAATGGCATCACCTGTTTTGCTATTATTTCAACGGACAACATACAGGGCAACGCCGATGACCAGTATCTGAGCACCACCATTAATGTCCCACCCGGCACAAGCATTCCGGCAGGCGGGAGCATCACGGTTTCCGGCAATGGAATCCTTGACCATGCATTGCCTATTGGAAGTTATTTCCTGTTTGCGAGTGTGGATGTTTTAAACAATTTGCTTGAGTCGAACGAAACGAACAATGTTTCTGCCCCAAAGCCCTTCAACGTCACCAATTCCCCTTTGCAAGGGGTTGACTTGACGGTGACCAGTTTTAGCGGGAATATTGGCTTCTTCCAGAACCTGCCTTATTTCGGGTACTCCCTGTTGTCCACCAATACGGGCATAGCCTTGCCGTCTAGCCATACATATATTACGACTGGGTTCTACCTTTCCTCGGACAATGTGTTGAGCAACAACGACGTGCTGTTTCACAGCACGACGCTTGGCCCAGGCTTTTGCCCGAATTGTTATTACAACTCCGTAGATTTGATTGCCCTGCCGAGTGGCACCCAACCTGGCAACTATTTTGTCATCGCAAAAGTGGACATTGCGGGCATCTTCAGCGAGACGAACGAGAACAACAACACCAGTTCCATTGCCTTGTCGTTGGTCCTTGGCCCGCAACCCGACCTCACGCTCGCCGACCTGCAAATCCCGACTTCAAGCGTTGCCGCTGGCGCAATCCTGAGCTATAATTTCGATGCGAGCAATTCGGGCACGGAAGCTGCACCCGGCAATTTCACCATCAAATCGTACATCAGCACCGACCAAACGCTGAGCGCCAACGATCTGCAAGACGGCACTATCCAAACGGGCAATTACGGTGTCGGTTTTGCGGTGCAAAACGTGCCGGGCGCTTCGACCATTCCGGCCAATTTGGCCGCAGGCCAGTATTATTTGATAGTAAAAATAGATGCGGACGGCTTTGTTATCGAAGGCAATGAGAACAACAACACCGTCGTGCTGCCATTCACAGTAACGATGGGCGGCAGCCCTTGTGCCGCAGTGACCATCACCCCCGGCCCCAGCAAAATCACCATCGCTGGCTTCTCCGCCCCGCACGTCCTAATCAAGGTCTTCCGCCCGAACTGGACGGTAGCCTACGAGTGCCTCGATGGGCAGTGCGCCAACCCAACCGTGGTGACTGGCCTCGGCACGGGCAGCCACTACGTGGAGGTGAAGCTGCTGAACGCCTCCTGGGGGGAAATCTGCAAAAAGACGCAGACGGTGGGCGTGACCAATATTGCGCAGCAGGATGACCGCCAGCGCCTCGCCTTCGACAAGTTTTACCCGAACCCGACGGCCTACCAGACCACAATGGAGCTGTACTCGCCCGTTGAGCAACGGGCCACACTGGACTTCTACGACCGCACGGGCCGCCTCGTGCATACGATGGAAGTGCAATTGGAGAAAGGCCAAAACCTGATTGAGCAGTTGGTATTCGACTGGAAATCAGGCACTTACAACGTGGTGGCGAGGGGTGAGCAAACGGCACTGCCCGCTTATGGCCGGTTCTTGAAGCTGTGGGAGGAGTGATTAACACGACTTGTACAGGGTTGGCGATAAAAGGGTATTTTTGTGGACAAATTAGCTTTTCAAAACTTTGCCAACTCGCATGACCATAAAAACGAACATCGCAAAAAGCAGGAAATGGGGTAAATACCTCGCCTGCTTTTTGCTTTTCATAAACGCCTTCGCCTCTTACGGAACCAATATTGATTCCCTGAAAGTGCTTGCGCAAACCAGCCCTTTCCCCGACCGCATCGAGCACCTCATCAATTGGTACAGCGAAACCAACGAACAGTTTCACCAACCCGAAATCAGGATGATGCAGGGTGGCGTGGACTGGCTGGAATCGCTTCCCCGCATGGACCGCAAGCAGTTGCTCGCTTGGTCGAACCTGAAGCTCATGCTCGCTGGCATGTACGCCGACAACGAGGAACTGGCCAATCTCTTCGATGCTGCGACCAGCGTCATCGTGATGGCCGACTCGCTTGGCAACGGCGAAGAAAAATGGGTCATGCAGAAGGGACAGGCCTATTTCTACCTCAGCCTCGTGGCCTCTTTGGAGGAAAAACCTGAGGTCTATCTGAAACACCTTGAGAAAGCCTACCAGTGCTTTGAAAGCATTGGCCATAAAAGCCTGATGGCACAGGCGCTCGGCTCCATCGGAGTGGCGCAGAGCGACCAGGGCGACCACCAAAAAGCATTTGAGACCTGTGGCCGGGCTGCCAAATTGTACCACGAGGACGCCAATGAATACGGGGAACTCCGCATGAACTATTACCAGGCCGCCGAGCTGATGGAAATGCAGAATTGGAAGGAAGCCCTGTCCATGCTCACCGAACTGGTGCCCCGTCTCAAGGCAACCGAACATACCAGCTACAATATTGCCCTCGCCAATATGGGGGAAGCCCACCTTAACCTCGGCAATTTCGAAGCCTCCGAAAACAACCTCTCCGAGGCGCTTGCCTTGGCAAAGGAGCGGCAGGTGAACACGACCATTTCCTATATTTACCAGACACTGGCTGGGCTGGAGGAGAAAAAGGGTAATTACCAAAAGGCGCTGTTCTTCCAGCGGGAGCAGGGCCGTTACCTCGACTCCATCCAGGTGCAATCCATGGAACAGGGGCTGAAGGATGCCCAAGCAAAATTTGACCAAACTGAAAACCAACTGAGAATCAAGGAGTTGGAACAAAAAATAAAACAGCAGGAGCGCAGTTTCTTGCTTAAAATTGGACTCCTCGCCCTTGGGCTTTTGGCACTGGCCGGGGGCTTGTTTTGGCTTTTCAACAAAAAAAAGAAAAAAGAAGTAGCCGCAGCCGCCCGCTCGCTCACCATCCACCTCGCCGACGAACCTGCGCAGGCCAAGGAAGCCGAAGACCCCGTGCTGACGAACTTCCTCGCCATCGTGCAGGCCCGGCTCGCCGACGAGGCGCTCAGCGTCGAGGGCATCGCCGACGGGATGCGCATGAGCCGGGTGCTCCTCTTCCAAAAAATAAAAGCCGCCACAGGGGCCTCCCCCTCCGAAATCATCCGGCAGTACCGCCTGGAGGCCGCCAAAAAACTGCTCCTCGAAAATACGATGAACATTTCAGAAGTCGCCTACAAAGTGGGATTCGCCAACCCGAACAGCTTCACCAGGGCTTTCAAAGAGAAATTTGGAGAGTCGCCGACGGCTTTTTTGGCAAAAAACAAGCGGGATTAACCGTTTGCATGGTTATTCTTTACCCTTGGAATAGCCAAATTCGGTGGGCATGTGCTGTTTTGCACCGTTGTTTTTGTCTTGACCAAGACCTGCTGTATTACATCCTGTATCAAATCCCTTGTTGGGAAAACAAACAATTTTTTCATCCAAAAAAAAGAAATTAACTATGAACAACCTCGCACAAAAGTCCCGCATGGGCCGCTTTGTTTGGCCTCTGCTATTCCTGTTTTTGGCCCCGTTCCTACCGAAGGCCCAAAACATTGACCTCGCCCTCTCCCTCACCGCCACGCCCACCAGTCCGGCCATCTACACCAACGCTGCCGTGAAGCTGACCATCAGCAACACGGGCAGCCAGACGGCCACCAATATCAAGGTGAAATTTGCGAAGCCAACCGGCGTCGTTTACACGGGCGGCAACGAGTACACCGCCCCGTCGGGCACCAGTTTCACGCCGTTCGGGGCAGAGGAGTGGAGCATACCCAGCCTCGCTGGCGGCGGCTCGATGCTGCTCACCGTCAACTACTTCCTGCTGCAAACCAGCCCCGGCAAGCCCTACGCCCAAGTGACCGCCGTGTCGCAGTCCAACGACCCCGACTCGCAGCCCAACAACGGCACACCACCCAATGCCGTGCAGGACGACGAGGCTTCGTACACCTTCGGCGGTGGCGGCGGCACACAGCAGCCCGACCTTACCCTAGCCGACCTGCAAATACCGACGGCTTCGGTTGCTGCTGGCGCAATTTTGAGCTACAATTTTGATGCAAGCAATGCAGGAACGGCGGGCGTTTCTGGCAATTTTACCATAAAAAGCTACATCAGCACCGACCAGACGCTGAGCACCAACGATGTGCAGGACGGCACCATCCAAACGGGCAACTACGCCGCTGGCTTTTCGGTGCAAAACGTGGCGGGTGCTTCGACCATCCCGGCATCGCTGACGGCTGGCAGCTATTATTTGATTGTAAAAATAGACGGGGACAACGCCATTGCCGAAGGCAACGAGAACAACAACACGGTGGTGAAGTCCTTCACAGTGACGACGGGCGGCGGTGGCGGAGGTTCTGCTTGCAATTTTTTCAGGACTTATGGTGCCGTGACCTTCCAAGCACACCTGCCTCCAAAGGTGGTCTCCACGGCATCGGGTGGCTACAACCTTCAGTTCTTCGACCCAAGCTCGACAAGCTCCACCTACCGAGAGCTTGTGCTCGACGCATCGGGCAACCAGGTTTCGTTGACCAACTACCCAGTCACAAGGCCAAACCCCAGCACCATCAACCGGACGCTGGACAATGGCTTTATCATCGTGCAATGGAATGCGACCGGGGCCACCCACACGGGCACGCTGATAAAAAGGACCCTGTCCAATACGCAGGTGTTTTCAAAAAGCCTGACGTTGACCATTCCCTCCTCCAACGTGCAAAGTTCAAGTGTGAACAGCGTGGTGTCGGTGCCCGACGGTTACTTGGTGGCTGGCACTTACACCTATTTGGCGGCGGCCAACCAGCCCCGTTTTGTAGCCTTTATCATCAAGGCCGACCTGAACGGCAACCAATTGTCGCAAACGTTTTTCCCGGAGAAGACGGATTATTTCAGCCCCGTTATTGCCACTTATGGCCCGGCCAACAATGTTTATATGTTTTGGAACACCCTGGTCAGTTCCTATAAATTGGCAAGGGTCAACACGGCGCTCAATGGTTGGCTCTGGGAAAACACCATTTTGAGCGACCTCCCATCCAGCTCGCTGCGCACACTGGCCGAGACTGCCGACGGCAGCGCCATCTACGAGGCGGCGTACAGCAATCAACAGGGATTTGTCAGGAAATACAACTCGACGACAGGCGTCATCATTTGGGAAAGGGGGCTTGAAACGCTCCTTCCAACCACCGAATATGCCTTTGAATACGCCAACCACGGGGCGGTCATGCCCGATGGCGGATTCGCAGTCGGCCTCCATTGGTTGCTGCCAGGCTTCAACACAGGCGGTGTGCAGTATGGCCGTTTTGATGCCAATGGCAACGTGCTTTGGACGAAACAATTGTCGGTGGCCGCCTACTCGGATTTCGACCTCGGCGCCTCGTTCGCCACATCCGATGGCGGTTTGCTGTTCACGGGGTCGCAGGCCCCGGCCTCCACGCTGGCCGTCATGCGGGTGAACGCTGCCAACGGCGAGCTGACCCCAGCCTGCAGCACCCCTGCTGGCCCGGATTACGTCATCACAGCGGGCGCTGCTACGCCCTCCACCGTGCCCATCGGTGGCACTACCAGCTTCAACTTCACCGTGAAGAACAACGGCACGGCCAGTGCGGCGGCCAATACCATCAGTTTTTGGCGGAGCGAAACTTCGGCGCCTGGCACCAGTTCATGGAGCCTCGGCAGTGTCAATGTGCCAGCACTGGCCGCTGGGGCCACCGCCAACCTTACGTTCTCTTACACCGTGCCATTTACCAACACTGGGAGCTACTTCGTTGTCAGCAAAGTGGACTTTGACAACAGCGTCATCGAGTCCAATGAACTGAACAACTGGTACGCTTTCCCCTTTACCATCGGCACTGCCCCACAGCAGCCCGACCTTGCCATCCAAAACCCCAGCGCTGTCGTGACTGTGTTGCCGTCCGGCGTCAGCATGGTGGGCTATTTATTTTACTTGCAAAACTTGGGAACAGCCCCCGCCAACTACGTCAACGTTGGCTTTTACCTCTCCACCGACCAGGCGTGGAGCGCATCGGATGTCTTTTTGGGCGAAGGAGTTGGGTTCAACCCTGGGACTGGACAAACAGCCCAAATAGGTGGTGAGTGGGCCATTCCGTCCGGCACTGCCGCAGGCAACTACTACCTGCTCATTGTGGCCGATTGGGACAATGCCTATGCCGAAAGCAACGAAAGCAACAATACGGCGGCCCTGCCCATCACGTTGACGTCGGGCAGCGGTGGCGGCGGCACACCAGATTGTGCCAGCATCACCATCACCCCATCGCCCGGCAAAATCACCATCGCTGGGTTCAGTGCCCCGCACGTGCTCATCAAGGTCTTCCGCCCGAACTGGACCGTGGCCTTCGAGTGCCTCGACGGTGCCTGCACCAACCCGGTGGTCGTCAGCGGACTGACCACAGGCAGCCACTACGTGGAGGTGAAATTGCTGAACGCCTCTTGGGGCGAAATCTGCAAAAAGACGCAGACGGTGGGCGTGACCAATATTGCGCAGCAGGATGACCGCCAACGCCTCAGCTTCGACAAGTTCTACCCGAACCCAACGGCCTACCTGACCACGATGGAACTATACTCGCCCGTTGCGCAGCAAGCCACCTTGGACTTCTATGACAGGACGGGCCGCCTCGTGCATACGATGGAAGTGCAATTGGACAAAGGCCAGAACCTGATTGAGCAGTTGGTATTCGACTGGAAATCAGGCACTTACAATGTTATCGCACGGGGCGAGAAGACGGCGCTCCCCGCTTATGGGCGGTTCTTGAAGGTATGGGAGGAGTGAGAATTTAACATCACGTATGAAAATCACGGGCCTGGCAAACGTATTTGCCAGGCCCGTGATTTTTGTCAAAAGAGTGTATTATGTTGGAATGAATTGCTAATATTGTGGCCTTGCCATTCAAATAGGATTTCGTCTTTCCTGAAAGCTGCGCTGTCAACCGTTAACTAAAATCAGAAAAAATGAACAAGCTCAACTCTTCTTCTGAACACCCCATCTGCAGTTTTACCAATTTGTTCCTTCATTTCATACTTTGGGTTTCGATGATTGTGCCCAACAGTGAGTCAATTGCTCAAAACAGCTTTGATAACACGTACACGGATGGGCAGGGCATTTCCATTAGGGAAGGCACAAATTTTTCGTTAATCACCAAGTCGGGTGATGTGATGACGAGGCTTTTGGTAAACAAGACAACCGGGGACCTCATCAGCAGCCAAGCCTTGGGGGATGCGTCGAAAGGTGCTTTTGAAACCTCCGATGGGAAGTTCCTGAAGTGGTTCCCAACAAGCACCTCGTTGCAAGTGGCGAACAAAATTCAGCTTGAACTGCTTTCGCCAACTGGAACCGTGTTGTGGACTGGCCTCTTTGGCAACCTGCCACAAGGTTATAGTTTTCAATGGTATGTGGCAATTCCATCAGCCGATGGCAATTTCGTGGTAGGTGGCATTGCAAGTTCTGATGCTTATGAGCTGTTTGACGACCAGACAGTTTTGGTCAAAGTGAATGGAAGCACTGGCCAATTAATTTGGGAGCAGAACATTCCGCATGCGACTGTCCGCTCACTACGGCCAGTGCCGGGCAGCAACGATTTTGTGGTATTGGGCGAGATGCATACCACGACGGGCAATGTCCCAGGAAATTTGTTCATCAAAAAATTCAACGGCAATGGCCAAGTACAACTCGACTACGCCAACGTCACCAACGATATCCGACTGATACGGCCACTTGCCAATGGCGATCTACTGTACATCTCAAACCCTTCATTGTATAGTTTCAAGCTGCAAAAAATGAACAGCAGTGGCAGTGTTGTGATGACGACGCAAGAAATCGCACTTCCCCCAAACGAAAACGAATTGCTTGATTTAATCGCCACGAATGATGGTGGAAGCCTCTTAGCCTTGAACACACACCCATGGATTGGCGGCGGCCACCCACCTCCACCCAGTGTTTCGAGTGTAATCTTTAAGTTCAATTCAACCGGGGAGCAAGTTTGGGCAACAGAATACATCAAAACCTGTAATGTAACCGTATCCAGTCCGGCTGGCGTTTCAGTTTACGGTATTGAAAGGAGGTATTTCACCAGCGTAATAGCTACGACAGATGGAGGCATAGCAGCCTTGGGCACACTTGGCCCCTGCGACGACCCTGACCGAGTTGCACTTGTGAAAACCGACGCCAACGGCAACCTGACCACTTCGCCTCAAGGTCAAATTGACCTCTCCCTCACAGCGCAGCAACTCACCGCCAGCCCCGCCCAGTGGAGCAACTACCCCGTAAAGCTGACTATCAACAATGCTGGCCCACAGACAGCCACAGGCGTAAAGGTCAAATTTGCGAAGCCAACAGGCGTGGTCTATGTCGGCGGAAACGAGTTCACTGCTTCGCAAGGCAGCTTCAACCCCAACGGCGACGAGGTATGGACGGTGGGCAGCATCCCCGCCAACAGCTCGGCCACGCTCACTGTCAATTATTTTCTGCTAAATACCTCAGCACCAGTGGCTTATGCACAGGTAACGGCAGCCAACGAGACGGACTCGGACAGCCAGCCCAACAACGGCACGCCGCCGACGCCCGTGCAGGACGACGAGGCGAGCACGAGTAGTGGTGGTGGTCAACTTCCCGATTTTAAAGTCATAAGTTTTAGAGCACAAGCTCCAAATCTTATTGGGAATTATTATGACATGGTACCGTATTATCAACTTCCTGCTGGTACAGTGATAGACGGATGGGAATTAATTTCTGAATTAATTCTACCCCAGCCTCTGGTTGACGTTAGCGTGACTATCAAAGCGTATCTCAGTGCCGACCAGATTTTGGATGCAAGTGATGTGCTCATCAACGATTTTCAACCCTATTCTTTAAGTCCTTATTATCAAAGCCTTGGATATTCGAGTTTTGGGTTTGGTTATGCTACAATTCCCATAAACACGGTGCCTGGCAATTATTATCTGATTGCAAAATATGATGGAGACAATGTTGTCGCAGAAAGTGATGAAACGAACAACACCAGTTTTCTTCCGCTCATTATAACGTCAAGTAGCAATCAGGTCAAGATTGACCTTAACTTGAGTATGCAACAGGTGGAGAGCAATCCGGTGCAGGGTAGCAACTATACAATAAAATTGATTGTCAAAAATGAAGCGGGCGGGATAGCTTCTGATATCAAAATAAAATTTCCGAAGCCAACCGGCGTGGCGTATGTGGCTGGAAATGAATTTACGACATCGTTAGGTGATTTTAATACCAACGACGAAATATGGACTTTGGATTTCCTCCCTAAGAATTCTTCTGGTACGCTCACCGTGAATTATTTTTTGCAAAATCCAACAGCCCCAGTGGCTTATGCACAGGTCATTTCCGCCTTGCAAACTGATGTTGACTCCGCTCCGAACAATGGCACACCACCTACGCCAAACGAGGATGACGAGGCGAGTTCCAATAATACCTGCTATGTATCGGCCACAGCCTCCAACATTCAATGCGACAACAATGGCACCCCGTCTGTGCCAAGCGACGACACCTTTTCTTTCGACATAACAGCCACGAAATCAGGAAGTTGTGGAAGTACATTCACTGTTACCAATATAGGCAACGGACTACAGTATGGTATTTCCTACCATTCGCCTTCATTTTTTATTGGTGCTGGTGGCAGTTCCAGTTACATTGTCAGAGATGATGTAAAC
>JADLHE010000090.1 GCA_020848965.1 Saprospiraceae bacterium | reverse complement strand
CATCATATTTAAAGAGGCCCTCGTATGACAAAACCCAAAGGTTATTTTTGGAGTCCTTTCTCAAATGGGAGCTGCTACGCAGGAAATTATTTGCACCATCCTCCATATTCTCCCAAGTACCAGTGGCTTGGTCGTAAATGGCCAATTGCCCAGATTGATCGCCCATGAAATAAACCTTTTGAGCATCATCAATATATGCCAAAGATTTGCCATCACCGGGGAAGGCAAAAGGCATGGGTATAACTTCCCATTCAGATTCGTTCCAACGCCGTGGGCCATCATTTGTCCAGTCGTCGAGGAAAGCCCATGCTGCCCCTGTGGAGTCAAATAAGAACAAGCTTACGAAACTTGTTATTTCAGAATTGGAGTTGACGCCAGTCGTATCCATGGTTTGATAAAAAGGGGAAAACTCATCGTCATATATCATGCGATTGTCAATGGGGTGGATGGCTGCATTGTGTGGTGGATTGATGGCTATTGGGAAGTTGTTGACAGTACCATTGTGCAGCCATTGAATAAAGTTCGAGTAGGTTATCAAAAACCAGACATTGCCATTCAAGTCAGGCAAGGCCCTCGTTTCACTTGGAGCATCCACTTCCACGCCCGGTATATTGCTCCAGTCTGTCCCATTGAACCGCCACGCTTCGAGGCCAGACAGGATGATTTTTTCACCATTGGCATCTATTGCTGTTTGCGTCGTAATATTGGAGGGAAGCGGGCTATTCCCGAATCGGATGGGTTGTGCCGTGCTTCCGTCCATGGCGTACATTTGGTTGAAATTCTGCCATTGGGGCTGGAAAAGTGTCCATGCCTCGCCATCCGGCGCAAACTTGTAATCAATGAAATAACCAGTGCCAACTGGGCTGAAATAAAATACATCGGTATAGGTGCCATTATCGTACTTGGTAAGTTTGCCGCCATTGAGCACATACATGACGCCATCGGCATCGAAATCTATGGCGGGCCATCCTGGCCAATTCGGCATATCCGTCCATTGCCCATTGGCATATCGCAATAACCTGGAATCATCCACACCAGTTGCCGAAATCTGTAAATACAGGGTATTATTAGGCCCATTTTGAAATTTCCCATATCCATAAATGGTCGCACTTATTACTGAGTTCATTTTATAAATCGTCCAATCAGTACCATCATAGCTGCCGATTTTTGAATCATTAAAGCCCAGCCAAACTTTGCCATCTTCTGCTACTATCATTACCTCAGCGGCTACCAGTGTATCGGGTATCAGCACTTGCTCCAACAGCCCAGCAGAGAGTTTCCATAGCTTAATCAGGTTACTGCCATCATTTAATTGCTCCGTGAAATATAAATCCCCATTTGGGGCTACAGACAAGTTTTCGAAGCGCAATGCTTGATCAAGTAGTTCTAGGTTGGATGCTGCGGGAATAAAGTTGCTCCCATCAAAATATTTGAGTTCTGGCTCATCAGAATATGGATTAGTATTGATATTGACCCATGCATCGCCGTTATGCCCTACGGCCATGCTAGCCACGGTATTCTTGCCAATGTCAGAGTTGCCAGCGTTGTAGGCAGCCAGCAAGGAATTTTGGCTGATACTATACAGGGCAAGCCCACCAGCCGAGGCTATCCAGGCCGTATCCCCCCTGAACTCCAGCCCTGTAATATTGTCGCTACCCGTGAAGTGCATCCAGGTTGGTTCATTTTGGGCAAACAAAGCGGTTTGCAAAAAAAGATAGAATGAGACTGCTAAGAAATATTTGAATTTGATAGCTTCGAAGCGAATTGCAGAAAACATGAGCATGATTTTTTACCTGAAAATTATATTTTCCTTTTGTGTGTGCAAAGTTAGGTGATTTTAGGATTATTGCTTGTAAAGCCCCTACCCCAACAACTCCCCCAACTCCTCCCTAGTAAATGCCATAGAATCACCTGATAAAATCTCCCCCGCCAGCGCCGCCTTTTTTTCCTGCATTTTCAGGATTTTCTCCTCGATGGTATCCTTGGCGATGAACTTCACGGCCACCACCTTCTCCGTCTGCCCAATGCGGTGCGCCCGTGCGATGGCCTGGTCCTCCACAAAGGGGTTCCACCACGGGTCGAGCACGAAGACGTAGTCCGCTGCCGTGAGGTTGAGGCCCACACCACCCGCCTTGGTGGTAATGAGGAAGGCCTGCACCGTAGGGTCGGTCGTGAAGCGGTCAACGGCCTGCTTGCGCTGTGTCTGCGTGGTTTCGCCCGTGAGCCAAGCGTAGGCATGTCCCACTTCCTCGAACTGCGCCCGGAACAGCCGCAAATATTTCTCGAAAGAACTGAAAAACAGCACTTTATGCCCTGCCCGACGGATAGTGTCGAAGTATTCTAGAATGTCATTGAACTTGCCAGATTCCACAGCAGCCTGCACGTTTTCAGCATCCGAAATCCCCATTCCAGCATCTGAAACCAAGCCCGGATGGTTCGCAATCTGCCTAAGCCGCATCAGCGCCGCCAGCACGGCAATCCGGTTCTGCGGCTGCGTGGGGTCGAGCTTCAGGATTTGGTTGCGCACGGCGCTCTTCTCTTGTTCGTAAAGTTTACGCTGCGACTCGGTCATTTCGGTATAAAAGACCAGCTCGGTCAGCGGCGGCAGCTCTGGGGCGACTTCCTCCTTGGTGCGCCGCAGTAGGTAAGGCTGCACGAGTCGGCGCAGTTCGGCTTTTTTCACCTCGTCCTGCCGCTTCTCGATGGGCTGGATAAAATGCTTTTTGAAATACCCAAAACTGCCCAACATGCCGGGGTTCAGGAACTGCATCTGCGCCCAGAGGTCGGCTAGTGAGTTCTCGATGGGCGTACCGCTCAGGCTGATTTTGTGCTTCGCAACCAGCTCCCCCACAGCCTTGAACACGGCGCTTTCGGGGTTTTTGATGTACTGGCTTTCGTCCAAAACAACGTATTCCCATTCGATTTTGCGGAGCAAATCCATGTCCATGCGAGCGGTCTGGTAGGTCGTCAGCACGAGGTCGTAGCGGGCTAGGATGCGGGCGTCTTTCGTGCGCTGCGCCCCAATATGCTTGCAAATGCTGATGCCCGGTGCAAACTTCTTCACCTCCCGCTCCCAGTTGAACACCAACGAGGAAGGCAAAACGATTAGACATTGCAACGGCACAAACTCCTCCGCCTCGGCAAAGAGGGTCATTGTGGTTGGCTTCGCAATGGCGGGTTTCCGTTGTTCTTTAGCATGTAGCAAAACCGCCAGCGTTTGCAGCGTTTTTCCCAAGCCCATGTCATCGGCGAGGCAGGCGCCAAGGTGCTCTCGGTAGTGGTTGGCCAACCAAGCTGCGCCTTCCAATTGGTAAGGCCGGAGGTCGGCTTTGAGCAAGCTCGGAACCTCAAATGGGGATGAGGGATGAGGGATGAGGGATGAATCGGCCAACACGTTAAGTCCGAGGCCCTCCAAAAGGGGTTTTTGGCTTTTCGCCAAACGCAGTTCATCGCCATCCAATTGGCCAAGGTGCGCAAGGCCATGAAACTTCGCCATCCACTCCTGCGGGATGATGAAAAACGAACCATCCGGCAACTCGTACCACGGATTTTCGGTGCGGATATGGTTTATCAGCTTCGCAAATGGGAACTCCCACTCCCCCACCCTCACCCGTATGCGCAGGTCGAACCAGTCGTTTTCCTGCACCACTTCCTGCGTCCATTCCGCCGAGGCGAGGCTGATTTTTTTATCCTCAAAAACAGGCGTTTCGAGCGTGAAACCCGCTTCGCTCAAGGCGGCTGTATTGCTCCGCAACCATTCAATCATTTGGTAAAAATGGTCGTTTGCCTGTTTCGTGCTTTCGTTATTTCTACGCTGCCAAAGGCTGCCTTCCGTTTGCGCCAAATCGAAATCTGAAAGCTTGTCGAGATAGGCTTGTTCGGCTTCCTGCTGCCGTTTCACCTGCATTACCCGCACCTCGCCTTTTTCATCGAAATGCAGCGCCGTGCGCATCTGTCGTGGGTCGTTTTGGGCGAACTGGGTGCCGAGGTAGCGGAACTGCACGGCCAGCAGCCATTCGTCCTTGAAGAGGTGCTTGGTCAATGCCAGGTCGCAGCCTTCTATCTTGCGGGTGCTGGTAATTTCAAAGCCTTCGGCTTCGATTTCCGCCCGCTCCGCCGCTTTCAGGATGAATTTTTGGAAATACTCCTTCATCGCATGGTTCGGCACGGGCACCTCATCCTTTTGCATAAAAGGCTTGAGCATGTTCCCGTTCAAGCCGGGCAGCGGGTACAGCAGATCCCCGACGAGTATCCAGCCGGGGTTGTTCGTCAGCACGATGGGCTGCTTCCAACGCACGAGCCAACGCTCTTCACCCGTTGTGAAATTGAGGCGGTAAATGACCTTGTCTTTTGTTTTCCTAAAAATCAGGTGCGGGATGATGGGACTTTCGGGGTGGTGCACGAGCACGTCCTTCATCAGCACTTTTTTGGCAGCCATGAAGGTGAGCGGCAGACGGTGCTCCACTATTTTGCGAAGAAAAACATCCACTTGGCGGTGGACGTAAGCATCGGCGAGGCGCTTGATGGTTTCATCTTGAAGCAGTTCCTCAAGGGGCTTCGGCTTTCCTTTGGGCGGGTTGTACTTGGCCTCCAGCGCCCGCTCCGACAGGCTTTCGATGAGGTCAAACAATTGCGTCAGCAGCGGCGTCAACTCAATGCCATAGCCGGGGATGGTGATGGGGGAAGCGGTCTGGAGCAGGAAGTTCAGCGTACCGTCGGCGTCCGTCCCGACGATGTTCGCAGCGGGCAGGTACCAGCCGCCGGGCAGGTAGCGGCGCAGGTCGAAGACGACGGTGGCGGCGGGGAGTTTGGACATAGGTTTTTCGGCAAAGGTAGGTCGGTGTTTGTTTATCTATACCATTCACCATAAAATTGGGATGCACAACATTTTTTTGTCAAAAAACTTGAATAAATATTGTTTTACATGTAAAGCATTTGCTATCTTGCTGCCATTCTATAACCTAAATTTTTTTTATTATGAAAAGACGAATTTCTCACTCACTCACTCACTCACTAAGCTAGGCTTAGTAGTAGTTTTTTTGGTAATTGCGAGTTGCCAGAAAGACGAGACGGCACTTGTTAAAGAAACGACCCCCACAGCTCTCCTTGCGCAGGGTGATAACCCACCTTCCGTAACCGAGCCAAGATGCGACTGCGAGTACCAGATTGTTTCAGCTTCAGTAACGAGCAGCCCACCGCTCCCATTTACACAATATGCACTAGATGTTTTAACTGATGAAAAGTGTGTAAGTACGTTGACTTGCAGATTCTTTAAGGGCGTGTATGGTTGTGATTATGAAGGTTACGACCCCTGCGCTGACTATTTTTCTCCTACTATCCCTCTTCCTACCCCGTGGACACCGTTCAATTGCCAGCAAGTATATTACTCAGACTTCCACGTAACGGTTTCAAATGCGTATTGGTGGGATGATATTTGTTGGAAAAATAGCGTGAACCAAAATGGCCCTTATCCTCAAGGAGAAGCCGTTGCAAGGGTAAGATGCAGAAAGACTGAAGGAGTAAGCGATGAGTGCGGGAATGCTTGGTACACGAGCGCACTTATCCCACTCCCTTTCAGGAACGGCACTTTTCAGTCGAATTTGACTCCAGGTGTCATTGATTTGGCAGGTTGTGGTTGCACTCCGGTTTATATTCCTACATGGTAAGCTCGTTTTTCAGCAAGCTTCGATAAATTAGCAAATTGAGCTATTGCAGAAACATGGCACGGCCTTCGTTTTTGCAATAGCTCTTTAATTTTGACCTCGTTTTGCAAAATGAAATAAAACAATGAAGGTCCCTATAAGATTGATATTAGTAATAGCTGTATTGATAATGTTTGCGCAGCAGCACAGCTGGCTATTTGCCCAGTCCACATCTTTTCAAGTACGGATGGGCAGTTTGCCGGAACCCGGAGCTTATGGTGATTTGGCCATCAATGAACAGGGTAAGATGATGATGTTATATACACTGGCTTTCACAGGCACAACATCTGGGTCGTGCTACATTGTCCCGATTACCGACGCACAAGGGCCGGCGGAAGTTTTAAAAATTAAATTTTTTGAACACTT
>JADLHE010000089.1 GCA_020848965.1 Saprospiraceae bacterium | reverse complement strand
CATGGTTGGTGGCGCAGGAGGGTAACGACCCGGCACGACCAAGCCGCCCCCCACCAAGTATTGGTCGCCGTCCTTGTCAAAATCATTGGCAGCAACACAGGAACCGCTGTTTCCTTCCCGTGGTAGCACGCCATCGTTGGCTTTGCCAAATACTCCTTTACCGACGTTCACGTAGAGCCTGTCTTGGTAATTGCTGGAATTGGCGTCGTAGGTGCTGCCACCGCTGACCACGTACAAATCCAAGTCGTTGTCGTTATCCGCATCGAAGAAGGTGCTGCCCATGTCTTCGTATAGCTTATCTGCCTCAAAGGCTGTTTGGTTGCTCCGAACGAAATTGCCGCCGCTTTGCTGAAAGTAGAGCGCACCCGCTTGGTCTCTTGCGCCGCCCACATAGAAATCCTCCAAGCCATCGCCGTTTACATCGCCCACGGAGATATTGGGGCCGAGATTGGAAAAAGCATGGGGCAAAAGCCGCTCACGGGCATAATCGTTGAAATCGTCGTCTTGGTGCTTGAAGTCAATGCCGTTGTTCACTGCTTGGAACAAGGGAGCAGGTGAAGGAAGTGCATCCCATTTCCCTGGCTTGGCGTCTTCTATTTTCAGCAAAAGGCGTTGATTAACGGGTTGGTTCTCCAGTTTTTGCACCAAACCATTGGGCCACCTGATTTCGAGCTTGTCAACGCTTTGCACCGCACCAAGGCCAAAATGCAACAGCGCCTCGGACACCGAAAAGAAGCCGTGGTTGGCCGTCATTTCGAGGTATTGGATATTGCCGCCGTATTGAATCCTGAGCTTGGCGCCTAGGCCGTTCGGGTTTTGGGCACTGCCTTTCAGCTTTACTTGCAGCCAATTTGCGCCTTGGCGCTCCGCCGATTTGTTTTTGTAAACCAAAGCCTGACCATCAATTTGGTTGATGACCAAATCCAAGTCACCATCCTTGTCAAAGTCGGCATAGGCGCTGCCATTGGAATAGGACAAGTCGCCAAGCCCCCAGTCATAGCCCACGTTTTGGAAATTGAGGCCGTCCTTGTTTTTGAACATATAGTTCTGCAAGGGCTTGGTGGGTATTTTTGCGAGGTATTCGTCAATGGTCTTGAAGTTCTTGCTGGTAAGGCCGCCCGCCCGCATCACCGAGTCCACGGTATAGGTCAGGTAATCGAGGTTGGTGACGTCCCGGCGGTAGCCGTTGGTGATGTACAAATCCTTAAAGCCATCGTTGTCAAAATCTGCGAAGAGCGGGCTCCAGCTCCAGTCGGTGGCGTTTACGCCAGCCAACTGGCCAATCTCGCTGAAGCAAGCGCCAGTGCCCGGTGCTGCGCCCGTATTGAGTTGCAGCATATTGCGCATGTGCTGGTTGCCGTAACCGTATTTGATAAGGCTCTGGTAGCGGTCCTGAATCATGGTGGTCATCAGTTCCTTTTGGCGCTGGTTGTCCTCGGCCACCATGTCCAAGGAGGTGACGTCTATCAAGCCATCGTTGTTGAAATCGGCGATGTCCACGCCCATGGTGTGGTTGCTGATGTGCCGGAAATAAGCCCAGATTTCATCCTTGAAACCCTGGCCTTTTTGGTTGATATAGAGCATATCCGGCTCGATATAGTCGTTGCCGATATAGAGGTCGGGATAGCCGTCGTTGTTGAAATCGGAAACAGTGACGCTGAGTCCCCAAGCACGGTTGTTGATGCCCATTTGCTGGGAGACATCCGTGAATTTCCCATTGCCTTCGTTGCGGTAAAGTCGGTCGCTTTCGTATTGGTCCTTGGGCGTGGTAAGCCTTGCAAAACCATTGGCGGTAGGTGCTTGCTGGTTGAGCCTGACCCGGTTCACTTCCTGCCAAGCAAGTGGGTGGTTCAGCACATAGACATCGAGGTCGCCATCCAAATCATAATCGAAGAAATTGGCGTGGTTGCTGGCCGATTGGTCGGCAAGGCCATAGCTGCCCGCTGATTCGGTGAAGGTGGAATTGCCGTTGTTCACGTACAGCAAATTGGTGCGGTTTGGGCCAGGTTCGCTGCCAGTGCGGCATACATATATATCTTGGAAACCATCGCCGTTGATGTCCACCACCGTGACGCCCGTTTTCAGGCCGCCCATCGAAGCCACGCCCGCTTTGTCCGTGATGTCCTCGAACTGGAAATTGCCCTTGTTGAGGTAGAGGCGGTTAGGCCCCTGCGTGGCCGTGAAATAGACGTCGGGTAGCTCGTCGTTGTTGACATCCAAAATGGCCACGCCGCCCCCGTTGTACAGGTAGGAGTTGGTGATGATATTGTCCGTGAAGGTCTCCTTGATGGTGTTGGCAAAGCCGATGCCCGTGGCTTCTGCCTTCAACAACTCAAAATGCAGGTCGGAGGGCGGTGCGGAAGGCTGCGAATCGGCAGCATCGCCTTGCTCTTGCTTGCAAGCTGCTATCAAAACAAAGGCAAAAATGGCGGGGAGAAAGTACCGTAATGACTTCATGCTATGGCTTGTATTCGATTTTTTGAATGCGGAAAACTGTCGTTTTCATTGCAAAGCTAAGATTAGCGCCAAGGTTTACGAAATAGATTTTTTTGCACTGCAAGAACATATTTCAATAAAATTAAATTTTTGGCTTCCTATTTGCAATAATCTTTATGTGTACGCTAACCCTTTGCCAATAGTTTCGACTTAGACTTCCAACGAGTTACATCATGAAAAAACAAGTTATTCTCCTTATCTATTGCTTGCTCGGCCTACAGGCATTTGCCCAGTACAAAGAGGTTGGGGCCTTCCTCGGCACCTCCAACTACATGGGCGACCTCAGCGGCCAGCGGCTTTCCAATCAGCACTATCACGGAACAATGGGCGTTTTTGCCCGCTACAACGCCAACAAGCGGTTCTCCATCAAAGCATCCTTGCTGAAAGGCATGATTAGCGGCAACGACGCCAACGCCCTCAAGGAAACCGACCGCATGCGCAACCTCAGTTTCCGCACCAACCTCACGGAACTGGCCTTCACCGGGGAAATGAACATCTCGGAGTACAATATCCGGGCGGGCAAGGGCAGCGTTCCCTATGTATTCATGGGCTTGGCCATCACGCATTTCAACCCGCAAGCCGAAATGCACGGCACTTGGTACGACCTCCAGCCCCTGCACACCGAGGGCAAGCAATACTTCCGCAATACGATGGCCATTCCCTTCGGTTTGGGCATGCGGTTCAATATCAGCTACAAACTCAACATCGGATTGGAGTTTGGTGCCCGGTTTACCACCACCGACTACCTCGACGATGTGAGCAGCTACTACCCCGATGTGGCCAGCATGCGCATCTCGAACCCACTCTCCGCCGCATTGAGTTACCGCACGCCAGAGGTCACGGGCAGCTTCGGCGAAAACCCAATGGGCAAGGCCCGTGGCGATGCCAACAACAACGATATCTATGTCTTCGCTGGCGTGAACGTCTCCGTGAACCTCACCGACAAGTACGGCCTCGATTTCGATGAGAAATACGACGTGTTCAAAGAGCATTTGAAAAAACCGAAAACCGAAAAGCAGCAACAAAAAAGCCTTGAGAAATCAAAATACAAACAAAAGCGCTTGCCCTTCTGGAAAAAGCAGGAAATGCAGCCCGTGGTGAAGAAGCGATTGTGAGCAATGATGACTGATGAATGATAAATGATGAATAAGAGGAACGGTGGACAGGTCTTGGGCCTGTCCACCGTTTTTGTTTTGGGGGTTTGCGCCATCCATGCCCATGCAGCGGTGAGCGCTTTTCGTGCGGAAGTGTGATAGTGTCGTGCGGAAGTGAGCGCTTTTCGTGCGGAGGTGTGATAGTGTCGTGCGGAAGTGAGCGCTTTTCGTGCGGAAGTGTGATATGATGGTGCGGCGGTGAGCGCTTTTCGTGCAGAGATGTGATAGCGTCGTGCGGAGGTGGGCGCTTTTCGTGCGGAGATGTGATAGTGTCGTGCGGAGGTGGGCGCTTTTCGTGCGGAGCTGTGATAAAATGGTGCTAGGGGTAGCGCCCGGTACTGCTTCAAGAAGTGTGTAAAATAGGGTTAAAGGGGCAGCGCCCCGTTATATTTGTAGCCGTGCCCAGAAACCACGACCCCAAGGGGCAGCGCCCCGAAATATCCAATATTCCGGGGCGCTGCCCCTTGAATGATTAAAACCTCACCCCTTCACAAACCGCCCCACCTGTACCCTACCCTGCTGGTTCTCCACCTTGGCGGAATAGACGCCATTGGGCAGGGCCTGCACATCCACCACCAATTGCGGAGCACCCACGGCAGAAACCCGCTTCACCACCCTGCCCATCGCATCCACGAGGCTGACGGCGGCGATTGGCTCCTGCTGCTCGGTGCGGATGGTCAATTGGTGCTGCACGGGGTTTGGGCTGAGCGACAGGGACACCTCCCAAGCAGGCTGAACCGTGGCAGAAACTTCCTGCTGCTCGAAATAAAAGACCCGATTGTAGGAACCGACGATGAGGTCTTTCAAACCATCGTTGTTCACATCAATGGCATGTGGATGGCCCGCTTCTGGCAATTCCGTCAAGCCGAAAGGATTGAAGACCGGCTGAGCCGCAAAAACGGGTGCCTGCGCTGTGCCTTTGTTCTCATAGAACTGCCAAAACCCACCAAACCCAGATACCAAAACATCGAGGTCGCCGTCCAAATCCGCATCAATCATGACCGGGAAGCCGAAATAACCAATACCCGGAATACCAGTTGGCAGGCCAAATGGGGCTTCCACGGCCACGCCATTGAAGAACAAGCTGGGGTCGTTGGTGGTGTTTTCGTAGAAATAGAAACCAGCCACCAAAGTGCTGTCATTTCTTCTAAGACCCAATAAATCCACATCCCCATCCCCGTCCAAATCGCCGAGTGCTGGAGTCTCCGTAATGCCCAAAGGCAATATCGGCAGCCCAATCTCAGGGCCTTCAACGCTGGCATCCCAGAAAAAGAAGGTCAACTGGCCCATCGTTTCTTCCTGTTGGTTGTATTCGACCACATAGTTTCCATCCAAACCGGGCTCATCGCTGGGATAAGGGAAAAGCAGGTCGTTGTCGCCATCATTGTCCACATCATAGTACAAATCACCCGGCCCCGTGAACGAGCCGATACCCTGACCGTTTACCTCCTCATCAAAAAAATCGAGGTACGGAACCCCATTGAAATCGGGAGCGCCCAAACTGCCCTTGTTCACCATTATATACGGCCCATCCCCATCGCCAGTATCAGTGAAAATAATGTCGAATGCCCCGTCCAAGGTCAAATCGGCGAACTGCATATCGTTGTAGGCATACGGTGACGTGTTGATGCCAAACGGGTTTTCCTGCACGGGCTTGAACTGCTGGGCTTGGGCGGATACTGTCACCAAGGCGAAGAAGAGTAGCAAGGTGTTTTTAAGAGAAGATGTCATGATTGAAAAGTTTAGCGTTTAAAGTTGTTTAAAATTTCGGGCAAGATAGACAACACCGCTTTTTCGAATCAAATTTTTTTAATGGGGATTCATACGAGTTAGGGGTTCAATTTGCCCATTTGCGACGCGAAAAGAAGCGAAAAGAAGCGAAGTATTTATAGCCCTCGCTAAAGAATTTCGTCCCTCCGGGACTTTGGCTTACAAAGCATAGTCCCGGAGGGACGGCATTTTTTAACGAGGGATATATGTCCCTCGAAACGAGGCGCACAATACCAAACATATCGCTGCACCTCCGCATCTCTGCGTTCAAAAACTCATTGCGCTGCAAGCGCAAGCCCCCTCATTTCCTCACCACCCGTTCCACAAAACCCAAGCCCTTGGCATCCAAACCTCGGAGATAATAAACCCCAGCGGGATACCGGCCCAAGCTGATTTGTCCCGTTTCCGCAAAACGACTGGTCTGCAAGAATTGCCCTTGGCTGGAATAGACATGGACGACACTCGCCCCCACGATATTCACCACGTCCTCGGTAAGGGTCGGATACACCTGGACTTGGGCCTGAACCGCCTTATTCGTTATGCTTCGAAGCACGGAATACGCCGCACTGCCGTCCCTATCCACCGATTTAAGCCGATAATAGACCGTGGGGACTGGAACCGATTCGGTGCGAAACGAATACCCGTAACCACTGCCATTGGCCGCTACTTCGCCGATGGACAAAAACGATTTGCCATCGGCGCTGCGCTCGATTTGAAAATACTGGAGATTCACCTCCTGAGCCGTCTGCCAAGTCAATTCGTGGTAATCGCCCACGGGAGCCGCTTGGAAATCCAAGAGCGCCACGGGCAGCACGCTGGCCTCCCCGAATACCCTTGCTTGGCCCGCCTCAATGCCATTGCTGCCATTGGCTTGCGCACCCACGGACACGAAGCCACCATCGGCGGACATGGAAATGGAGCAGCCAAACTCATCACCACTAGCTTCGCCCATGAGGTCGGCACCGATTTGCACCCATGCGCTCCCGATGTACCGGAAAACCCTTGCATAGCCTATGCCTGCAATATGCCGACGGGCACCCACGGCCAGCACAGAACCATCGTTGGAGAGGGAAACGGAATAGCCAAAATCGTCAGCATTTGCATAGCCGAAGAGCGTGGCGCCCTGCTGCTCCCAAGTATTATTGGACGCATTGTAGCTAAAAACCTGCGCTTTCCCTTTGCCTTGCGAAGCCATGTCCGAGCCAACGGCCACCGTCAGGCCATCGGCGGAGAGGGCGACGCTGGTGCCGAAATAGTCGTTGGTGCTGGTTCCCCGCAAATCGTTGCCCTTTTGCACCCAAGCATTGGAGATATTGCGCTCGAAAATCCGCACCTCGCCAGCATCCGAACCAGCTTCGTCGTTCAGGAACGAAGTAACAGTCACGATAGTACCGTCCGCCGAGAGGGCCAATGCAAAGCCGCAGTGGTCGCCCGTGGCCTCCCCGTTGATGTCGCTGCCCACTTGCGACCAGTTCGAACCAAAAAGGTCAAACACCCGTACATGCCCCGAATCGTTGCCGCCCCCATCGTTGTGGATGGCCCCGATGGCCACGGTATTGCCATCGAAGGAAAGCGCCAAGGCACGGCCAAATTCATCGCCAGCCGCCTCCCCAAGGAGGTCGCCACCGACCTGCACCAACTGGCCATCAATCAGTTCATAGACCCGAACCACGCCCCTATCCACGCCGTTCGCATCTTTTAAAACCGCACTGACGGCAAACCGCTGCCCATCACCGGAAATAGCCACCGCATAACCGAACAAATCGCCAGCGGCATCCCCGTAGATAGTGCCCAAAAGCACCCAAATGCCATTTATATATTCATACACTTGAGAAACGCCAGCATCGGTTCCATTGACGTCGTTGCCACGGGAACCAATAATAATGCGCTTGCCATCATCCGACAAAGCCTGTGAATAACCAGCTTTATCAAAAGCCGCCATGCCGTTGATTTCATTGCCCATCAAGGCCCATTGCGCATTTAATGGTTGAATTGATAATAATAAGGTAAGCAATACGGTAGCCATTATGACTGATGCATAATTCATTTTCATCTCTAAATATTTAATTAATTAAAGAATGCAAGCTACGGAGCGCAATTAGGTTCCCCAATCCAAAAAGGGAATCAAGTTGTGACATCCACAACCTGCCATAAATCAATCTTATGCTATGGGATTTGGTTCTGCGCTTTGTTTTATCAGCTGAATCAAAGTAGAAGCGGTTGAATCCAAGGAAAGTTCGCTGAGCCAAGCTTTTTATCGACCAATCCATTTGCAAACTCAAAAACAGCTTAGAATTTTTCGATATTTTAAAGAATCGCCCTATCTTCACGCCCGTACTCAACAACCAAGACATGCGACCCGCAAAACTCCCATTCATTGTAGCAAAACCGCCAAGTACTACCTACTTGGAGATGATACCTTTTGGAAAAAAAACAAGAACAAGACCGGAGGAAGCTCTTTATGTTAGCTTTGCGCACAAAAACGCAACCAAAACTGTGAGCAAAAAGGAGGAAACAAACCACAAACAAAATCTAGTCAAATCCAAAGAACGGGTCGCCAACCACGGCGAGGTATTCACTGCTGAACGGGAAGTGAACGCCATGCTCGACATGGTGAAGCAAGAAACCGAAAGAATTGAATCACGCTTTCTGGAACCAGCCTGCGGCGACGGCAATTTTTTGGCTGAGATTCTTCGCCGAAAACTGGATGTGGTAGAAGCAAGGTACAAGAAAAGCCAACTCGAATTTGAGCGTTACGCTGTGATAGCTGTGGCCAGTATCTACGGCGTTGACATCTTGCAGGACAATGTGGAAGACTGCCGCACTCGGCTTTTCAATATTTTCAATGAACGCTACACCACTATATATAGAAGCAACTGCAAGGACGAATGCAGGCGCAGCGTAAAATTCATTTTAGACAAAAACATACTCTGGGGAGACGCACTTAGTTTAAGAACACCGGATGAAAAATCGGAACCAATCGTTTTTTCGGAATGGGAAGCTGTGAACGGCAGCATGATGAAGCGGCGAGAATACACGCTGGAAAAGCTGCTGTTGCCACGTCATTCCTCCTCTTCCAACGACTTGTTTTCAGATTTGGGGGAACAGGCATTTTTGCCCAACCCTGTCAACACGCATCCGCCAATCCATTTTTTGAAACTAGGCGTCAATGATACAGACGAGCTACAACCCTGATGTACTGACTTGTTTGGCTAACCTTAGCAACGATGAGGTATTTACACCACCCAATCTGGTGAACGACATGCTGGACTTGTTGCCTACCGAGCTTTGGAGCGACCCCAATGCAAAATTCCTTGACCCGGTTTGCAAGACGGGCGTCTTCCTGCGGGAAATGGCCCAACGCCTGATGCACGGGCTGGAATCCAAAATCCCGGACCAACAAGAGCGCATCAACCCCATCTTCACCAAACAACTTTATGGGCTGGCGATAACGGAACTGACTTCCCTGCTTTCCCGCAGGAGTGTCTATTGTTCCAAAAAAGCCAATGGCAAGTATTCCGTCTGCGATGCTTTTGAGGATGAACAAGGCAATATCCGCTATACCCGCATGGAGCACACTTGGCAAAACGAAAAATGCAAATTCTGCGGAGCCAGCCAAGGCGAATACGACCGGGAAGATGCCCTTGAAACCTATGCTTACAATTTCCTTCATACTGAAACACCAGAAAAAATCTTCAAGATGAAATTTGATGTAATTATTGGAAATCCGCCT
>JADLHE010000088.1 GCA_020848965.1 Saprospiraceae bacterium | reverse complement strand
CCCACCAACTTCTTCACCTTGGTATCCATCCCGAAGACTTCGTTGCCATCTACCTGGAGCGCTCCTTCGAAATGATAATCGGAATATTCGGCATTCTGAAAGCTGGCGGAGCTTATGTGCCAATTGACGTTGATTACCCAACCGACCGCATGGCCTTCATGGTCGAGGATTGCCAAGCTAAGGTCATCCTCACCCAAAGCCACCTAAAAGAAAACCTACCCAAAATCAAGGCCCTAGTCATCTGCCTAGACCAGCCTCAGCCCCAAATTCATCATTCATCATTCATCATTCATCATTCTGCGCAGCAGCTGGCTTACATGATTTACACTTCCGGTTCCACCGGAAAGCCCAAAGGCTGCATGATTTCCCACGAAAACCTTTGCAACCAACTCGAAGGCCAGCAGGCCATTGCACCAACGCCCATTGGTGCGATGATGCTCACCTGCTCCATCAGCTTCGACGTTTCGGTGCTAACGATATTTTGGACGCTTTTACAAGGTGCGCCCCTTGTATTGCCCAAACAGGGTGAGGAGAGAGACATGGCGCAACTTACTGATACTATTCACAGAAACGGAGTTACACACATCCTCACCCTACCTTCCCTTTACACGCTGCTCCTCGACCAAGCGCCTGCGCACAAGCTGCAGAGCATTAAATTGGTGAACGTAAGCGGTGAAGTTTGCCCGACATCGCTAGCGCAAAAACACGAGCAAATCATCCCCAATGGCCAGCTCTACAACCTCTATGGCCCTACGGAAGCGGCCGTTAATTGCACGTATTTCACCTTCCCCAAGGGCTTTAGTGAGCCAAAAGCGCCCATCGGTATCCCCATCCTGAACTATGAGATTTTCATTTTAGATGAAAAAATGCAGGAAGTGCCTCGAGGCGATGTCGGTGAAATCTATATCGGTGGCACCAAGCCCGTCGTAGGACGAGGCTACTGGAACCGCCCGGAACTGACAAGCGAACGCTTTATCCCAAAGCCTTCGCACTTGACAAATTCATCATTCATCATTCATCATTCATCATTATATAAGACCGGCGACCTCGCCCGCTGGATGCCCGATGGCAATATCGAGTTTCTTGGCCGCTCCGATTTTCAGGTCAAGTTCCGGGGCTACCGAATCGAGTTGGGCGAAATCGAGGCAGCCATTTCCAACCACCCATCGGTGAGGGAAACGGTGGTCGTGCTCAAAAACCCGCACCAAGTCAACGAGGGCAAGCTGGTGGCATACATTGTGAAAAACAGTGGCAAATTATTGACCATCAGTGAGTTGCGAGATTTTCTTTCGGTTTCGCTTCCCGATTATATGCTGCCTTCGCATTTTGTTTTCTTGGAAAAATTACCACTGACCACCAACGGCAAGATAGACCGACCTGCCTTGCCCGACCCCGCCAATGACCGCCCTGAACTCGCCCAAGCCTACGAGTTGCCGCAAGGCACTTTGGAAAAATACATCGCCGAAAAATGGGAAGAACTCTTGCAAATAAGCCCCATCGGTCGGCACGATAAGTTTTTTGAATTAGGGGGCAACAGCATCCTAGCCGCCAAGTTCATCGGTGGGCTGATGACGGCTTGCGAAGCAAGCATTTTCATCACAACCATTTTCGACTATCCAACGGTGGCTGGCTACGCCGCTTTTTTTGAAAAAAACTACCCAAACCTCCTCCACAGCTTATTACACAAGGTGACCGAGCCACTGCCAAAGCTCGACACACTTGAGAACATAGTTTCCAACAACTATAATCCTTTGGCAAAGGGGGCGACCGTAAGCGGTCGCTCCCAACTTTTGACTTCAGCGGACATTCTGAAATTCAGGTTGGTTGTTCCGAAGCATCTTCCAGAGCGACGGATTGCTAAGCCGGAGCGGATGGTAGCTGCAAAACTGGGATTACCAATCCCTAATGCTCCGATTTTCATCCTCGCTCCGCCCCGTTCCGGCACGACGCTGCTCCGGGTAATGCTTGCTGGACACCCGGGTTTGTTTGCTTGTAATGAGTTGCAACTGCTTCATTTTGAGACACTTGCAGAGCGGGAAGAAGCCTATCAAGGTAAATTCGCCCTCTGGTCGGAAGGCTTGGTGAGGGCCGTGATGGAACTTAACCATTGCGGAGCAGACGAGGCGAAACTGCTGCTCCATAATTTTGCGAAGCACGGAATGACCACCCGTGAAATGTTCGAGCAATTGCAAGAATGGGTCGGTGATCGCCTCATCGTGGATAAATCGCCGAGCTACGCCCTTGATGCTGAGGCGCTCGAAAAAGCATTGGCCGACTTCCCGAATGCCCGTTTCATCCACCTCGTGCGGCATCCATACAGCATGGTGAAGTCGTTTGAGAAATACCACATGGACCAGGTGCTGTACTTGCACCCACATGATTTTGCTGCGCAACAATTGGGCGAACTTGTCTGGCTGGAAAGCCAAACAACGACCACCAATTTTTTGAAAAATGTTCCGAAAAACCAACAGGTCCGCATGGTTTATGAGGATTTGGTTCAAAATCCCGAAGCTGTCATGCACGCCATGTGCGAAGTTTTGGAAATCCCTTTCCACGAAGGCCTGCTCGACCCGTACAGGGACTTGGACAAGAAAATGACCGACGGCATTCATAAGGATAGCCGTTCAATGGGCGACACCAATTTTGACCAAAAGAAAAAAATAGAGGCTAAAAAAGCCGAGGATTGGAAGGGCGTTTTGCAGGATAATTTCCTTTGCGAAGCAACTTGGGACACAGCTCAACAGCTTGATTATGAGCCAGTTGCAAATTTGGAAAGCGATAAAAAATTGCCTCCTGATTTGAAACATCAATCCACAAAAGTGATTGGAGCGGACCCCCAATCCGCAATCCGCAATCCGCAATCCGAAATCGCAATCATCGGCATGTCCTGCCGCTTGCCCGGTGCCAACAATATCGAGGAGTTTTGGCAAAACCTCGTGGATGGCAAGGACGTCAGCCACCTCGTTACCGATGCCGACCTTGAAGCAGAAGGAATCCGCAATCCGCAATCTGAAATCCGCAATCGGGTCAATCGAACCTATGCCCTCGACCATCCCTACGCCTTCGATGCGGCCTTCTTCGGTTACCAGCCACGGGAGGCAGAAATGATGGACCCGCAGCACCGCCATTTCCTCGAAACCGCCTACGAGGCGCTGGAATCTGCGGGCTACAATCCCTATAATTATGCAGGAAAAATCGGTGTCTTTGGTGGCGTTTCCCGTAATACCTACGCACTGAATAATTTATTGACCAACAAGGATTTATTGGAAAACAGCGGCGGCTGGTATCAAGAAATGCTGGCTTCGGACAGCAGTTTCAGCATCAGTCGGGTGGCCTATAAATTGAACCTCCGAGGCCCAGCTGTCAACGTGCAAACTGCCTGTTCGACGGGTGGGGTAGCGGTTCACCTAGCCTGCCAAAGCCTACTCGCTGGGGATAGCGACATGGTCATCGTTGGTGGGGGTAGGGTGCAAGCGCCCGTTTACAGCGGCTATGAGCACTTGGACGGTGGGCCATTCTCTCCTGACGGTTACTGCCGAGCCTTCGATGCTAACGCCAACGGCATGGTACAGGGCCACGGCATGGCCATGCTCGTGTTGAAGCCCCTCGACAAAGCCATTGCTGACGGCGACCATGTTTGGGCCGTCATCAAGTCCACCGCCATAAACAACGACGGCTCAGACAAGACGGGAATCACCGCCCCAAGTTCGAAAGGACAGGCCGAGGTCATTGCGCAAGCGATAAAAAAAGCGGGCATCACGGGCGACCAAATCGGCTACGTGGAGACACACGGGACGGGCACTTTTATAGGCGACCCGATTGAGATAGCAGGCTTGACCGAAGCTGTAACACGGACTGCCAGTCCGTTCTTTTCCGCTTCCCTAGATAGTAGCCAATCCGAAAACCCGAAAGCACGGTCTGGCAGACCGTGTTACATTGGCTCGGTGAAAACCAATATTGGGCACCTCGACGCTGGGGCTTGCCTAGTTGGCCTCATCAAAACGGCGCTGGCGCTGCATTATGAGCAATTGCCCGCCACCTTGCATTTCACGAAGCCCAATCCGCAACTGGATTTTAGCAAAACGCCATTCGATGTCAACGCCGAATTGCGAAGCTGGCCAAGAACCGAACAGCCACGCTACGCTGGGGTAAGCAGTTTTGGCTTGGGTGGTACGAATGCACATATCATTCTGGAAGAAAGCTCTGCAAACTCGACGGGACAACTTTCCGAAAGTTCTCAACTTTCGGAAAGTTGTCCCGTCGAATTTGCTGCTCATCTCCTGGTCCTTTCAGCCAAAACCGACGAGGCGTTAGACCAGATGGTTCAAAACGTTGGCAGAGTAATTAATTCTGCCTATGTAAAGGACGCCGCATTCACCCTTGCCGGCCGCCCCCATTTTGCGAAGCGAAAGGCTCTGCTTATTGCTGAAGGCAAAGAAAAGCCGGAGGTCCTGAGCGCCCAATCCCTGCCTACCGGACAGGCAGGCGCAATCCGCAAT
>JADLHE010000087.1 GCA_020848965.1 Saprospiraceae bacterium | reverse complement strand
GGCTTTGATGGATTCTGGCCACAAATCCCGAACCTCCATTATCCACGGCTTGCGCTTGAAAAAAGCAGCCATATAGCCACCCACAGCCGTAAAAAACTGGGGCGAGGTGGCCACTATCAAATCCGTTTTGACAAATAAGGAAGCGAAAAAAGCACTAATGGCGAAGCTGAGATAATCCAAGGTGCGTTTCAAAACCCCTTTGTTGGCGCTGATATACGTCCAAACACGGATTACCTTGATGCCGTCCAGCCATTCAACTTGGTACAGCTTGTTTTTGTAGCCTTCATAGACTTTCCCCTGCGGGAAATTGGGAGCACAGGTGATGACCGTAACCTCAGCGCCCAGTTCTACCCACCGCAAGCTATGCTCATAGGTGCGGTTCGCTGGGGCGTTGACCTCTGGCGGAAAATTGTCGGTAAGGAATAACAGCTTCACTTTTGGATAATTGTTTGCAACTGGGTCTGAAAGTACACGGTCAGTTTTTTCGATGGCACGCATTGGTTATAATTACCTGCACATTGAAAATCCTCCACTAGAATACGTTCTGCGCCGTCAAAAGTTAAGCGCCACAAGCTGGTATTTATCGTTTTCGGGTCGTTTGAAGCCAAAATTTCGATGCTTGGGTCAAAATGGAAAAAGGCTTTGGCCTGCGTACCAGCCGGTGACTGCACCGTATCAGTAACGCAAACCCTATCGGCCTCCATCTTCCAAGTTCGCCGATGCTGCCCGCCTCTTCGTGCAAAACCATCATGGCTGGCGGAAATTTCGTGCGGGGTATCTTCCAGAACCTGCGGCCTGGCCCGGTCACCAACCCGGAAGCCGCCCCATATTTCGCTTTGCTCCCAATCGTTCAACTGCACGGTATTGTGCGCTGCGGTGCTGCGCTCCCATTGCCTGACCTGGTTTTTTTCATAAGTCGAAATGCCCGTATCCACTATGAAAGGCTGCTGCGCCACTTGCATCAAAAAGCCCAAAGTATCGCTGTGTGCATGGCCGGGAATATAGTCCGGCCCCACCTCGCCGATGTCCAGCAAGAGTTCGTATTGCGGGCCAGCCAGCTTGCGATAGCCGGAATCCTTCAAATTTGTTTTGATAGGCGCAACGCCCAATTGCGAAGCATAGCCGAACAAAGCATCGGGGCTGGGTGCAATGCCGTTGGCGCTGTCATTCAGCAAAGGCAAGCTACCATCCTGCCAAGCCATTGCTTGCAACCAGCCCAGCATCCTACCTGCTTTTTCTAGGAAAAAAGGCAGCAACCCAGCGCCTGAAAAACCCTGGTTTTGCTGGGCCAAATTGATGCAATCCAACAAGCGGAACAGCATCAGGGAATGGTACATGGGCGATCGCTCGAAATGCGCCCCGTCTTCCATGATTTGCTCGTTTAGTTCGGCGCTCAGAATCTTTTCGGCAGGCTTCAAAAACTTGGCTTCCCCAAACCAACCCGCTGCGAAATACAGCGCAAAGCCATTTTCCAATAAATGGTTGCCCAATAAATGGTATTCCAAATCCTGGGTCAAATTATTGGCGCTGGTATAGAGGAAATCATTGATTTTGGAGTCGTGGATTTGATTGGATTCCAAGTATTTTATCCATGAAATCAGCCGAAGCGAGCAAGGAAACGGCTCGAAGCCCGTCTTTAATGCCTGATAATTGGCGATATAATCCAGCATGAGTTCCCATGCTTTTTCCTTTGGGAAACCCGGCTGGTTCAAGAACTCGAAATAGTTCAGGTTATAAGTCCAGAGCTTGCCGTATTGGGCAAATTCCCAGTCTATTTTCTCCTTGAAATCATGGCGCAGGTTCAGAAACTCGAAGGAATTGCCGTGCAGCCAAGTTTTATGGAAAGCTATGCTTGGACTTAGTTTCAAACTGCTTTTTTCACCCTGCCAATGCAGCATCCGAATGGAATAACCGCTCGCTTTTCGCCATTTATTTCGAATAAAATACCATAGCCGCCACTGTATTTGCTGCCATTTCAGGTATTTAAGGGTTCGGTAGTATAATAGTAGCCGTTTGATGCTGCTGCAATTAAACCTCCGACAAATTCACCCACCTCCCTTCTTTCAAGGACTGGACACAAGCGATGGCAGCTTTGGAGGTGTTCATGATTTCCTCAAAGGGAATCGTGGCAGGGCCGCCATTGCGCAAGCGCTCCACAAACAAGCTGAACTGCTCATTGTGGCCCTTGTCCTGCGTTTTGCTCATGCCCGATTTGGTAAAACCGTAGTAATGCGATTTCCTGAAATTGTCCACCACAATCGTCCGGTTCTGCGAGTAAATCTCCACCCGCTCTTTGGAATAGGACTTGCTGCCGTTCGAGAAATAATTGATGACACCCTGCGAGCCATTGGCATAGCGCAGCAAGATGCAGGCATTATCCGTGTTTTCGGCTGGGCTGGGGCCGAGTGCGTTCATCACCACCGACTCCACCAAGCTGCCCGTCATAAAAGTAATCAGGTCAATCATGTGGCAGGCTTCGCCAATGATACGGCCACCTCCCGAATGCATGTCCTGCACCCAAGATTCAGCGGGGATAAACCCAGCGTTCATCGTGGCCACGACATTGATGGGCGCATTGCCCGCCCCCAATTGCTTTTTGGCATCTTGCGCAAAGGGCGAAAACCTTCTATTGAAACCGACCGTCAGAGTCTTATTGCTGCCTTGGTAAGCGGCTTCGATGCTTTGCAATTCTTCATAAGTGAGGGCCAGCGGCTTCTCCACAAAGACGTGCTTGCCTGCATTCAAGGCGGCCACCACTTGCTTGGCATGAAGATTATGCCTCGTCGTCACCACCACGGCATCAATATCAGGGTCGTTGAGGATGTCCTCGTTGTTGGTGGTGGAATGGGCGATGCCGTGCTTTTTGGCGCTCAAAGTCCCCGTAAGGCCGTTGGCACTCGCTATGTTCTTGATGGCGGCATTGGCTTTTTTCAACGAAGGCAACACCACCGCATTGGTGAAATTGCCAGCACCGATAAGCCCCAAGACGCCTTTTTGCCCCGTGAAGCTGTGCTGCTTCAACTGCACCGTATGGCTGAGGCTTTGCGTATTGTCAGGGTATTTCAACAAAGAGGCGATGGAGCGGGACTTGCCAATATCGCCATATATTTTACCGTAATCCTGCAAATCCACCACTTCCGAAATCAAGGGCTTCACGTCCAGGCGCTTGCTGGCAATGGCGTTCAGCACCGCTTCGAAATTCCGTTGCTCCGTCCAGCGCACGAAAGGCAGCGGGTAGTCCTGGCCTTTGTTCTCGTAGTCGTCGTCGTAGCGGCCGGGGCCGTAGGAGCAGGACACCTGAAAACTCAGTTCTTTCTCGTAAAAATCGGAGCGCTGCAATTCCAAGCCGATAACGCCCACCAACACGATGCGGCCCCGCTTCCGGCTCATTTTGGCGGCCTGCGAAATGACGTCATTGCTCTTGGTGGAGGCCGTAATCAGCACCCCATCCGCCCCCACACCATTGGTCAGGCTTTCGATGAGGTGGACGGGGTTCATGCCCTCCGTTACATGAATGGCCTTTACCCCAAAGCTTTCGGCCAAGGCCGTTTTTTGCGGGTCGAAGTCCAAACCTATCACATTGCAGCCATTGGCCATCAAGAGTTGGGCGGCCATCAGGCCAATCAGGCCCAAACCCGTTACCACGATGGTTTCCCCGAAAGTAGGGTTCACCAAGCGGATGCCTTGCAAGGCAATGGCCCCGATGACCGTGAAGGCCGCTTCGTCATAGCTCACATTGTCCGGGATTTTGGCCACTAAGTTCTTTGGCACACAGACGTATTCGGCATGGCGTCCATTCGATACCACCCGGTCGCCCACCTGGATGCCCATGACGCCGCTGCCCACGGCAATCACCTCGCCCGCATTGCAATAGCCCAGCGGCAAAGGCTCGCCCAGCTTGCGGAACACGGCCTCCAAAGTTGGCTGAAGGCCATCCGTTTTTATCTTTTCAATGACCTGCTTCACTTTTTCGGGCTGCTGGCGGGCCTTGTCAATGAAATTGGCCTTGCCGAACTCCACCAACATCCGCTCTGTGCCCAAAGAAACGAGCGAGTACTGCGTTTTAATGAGCACATGCCCCGCACGTACTTGCGGTGCAGGCACATCTATCAGCATGGTTTCGCCCGATTTAAGGTCTTGTATGATTTGCTTCATCGTGTTCTTTCTGATTCAATGGTTTGGTGCCTGAGGTCAAGGGGTATGGCCGAACTAAGAAGGGATAACGTCCTCGTGAAACGCCCTAAGCCCGAAGTAAGAAGGGGTAACGACCTCGTGAAACGCCCTAAGCCCGAAATAAGAAGGGGTAACGACCTCGTAAAACGCCCTAAGGCCGAAGTAAGAAGGGGTAGCGACCTCGTAAAACGCCCTAAGCCCGAAGTAAGAAGGGGTAACGACCTCGTGAAATGCCCTAAGACCGAAGTAAGAGGGGGTAACGACCTCGTGAAACGGTCTTAAAACGAAATCATCCATGCTATCAATACACCTTGCCCAGCACATTTACCTTTTGCGCCGAATCGAGCCGCTCCTGAACGAAGGGCAAATCCCGCAGGTACAGCGTATTGTGCGCCCCGATATGATGGGTCTTCACCAATTTCCTTTCAAAGGGCAAGTAATCGTAGGTGCCGAAACCCAGGGCCAGCATCTGTTCGTGGATTTTCGATTCGTCAAAGCCGTATTTGCTGCCAAAGCCTATCAACTCCATCACCACGCCCCGCAGGTTGGGGTTGGCAAGGGTTTTCAGGCCGCCCGCTACCACGTCGCTTTCAAATCCTTCCACGTCTATCTTCATAAAAGCAGGTGCGATATTTTCCTTTTCCACGAAATAATCCAGCGACTCCACGTTCACGCTGACCGTGTTTTTGGTGGAAGTATCGTCTTGCGGAACAATATGGTTCACGGTATCGCTGTCGGAGGTAAAGCGCAGCACGCCCTCCGACCTTCCGATGCCGATATTGACGGCGTGTACCATTTCCTCCAAATTGTTCAGCTTGATGTTTTCCATCAACTCGGCATGGGTGGAGGGTATCGGCTCAATGGCGTAGCATTGCGCCTTGGCCACCGAGCCAGCCAGAATGGCATAACTGCCCACATTCGAGCCAATGTCCATGAACACCTCGCCCGGCCGGAGGTAGTGCATCAGAAACGACATTTCCGGGAAATCATGCAGGCCCATGTAATAAGCGCCCGTCGAGCCGGTTTTGCTTCGCTTCACAACGATTCTAGCATCGTTCGCATAATTGAAAACAATGGGGTAGGGCAGCAGCCTCGACCCGATTTGCCAAGCAAGAATCCGCTTCAGGGTCTTGAATGGCTTGCCCCGGTTGATGGGGTGCTTGAAAATAAAGCTGAAATTTTTTATCGTACTGAGCATCCTAATGTGTTGGAGTGAATGGGTTTGAATACTAACTGGCGTACTTTTCCAGCAAAATATCGGCAATGCGCAGGGCAGCCTTGCCATCCCAAAACGGTGGGATGACCCCGGCTTTTGCCTTGCCAGCAAAGATTTCCCCCACCTTCGCCTTCACGGTGGCGGGGTTCAGGTCGGCCAACAATTGGTTGGTGCCCAATTCCACCGTCACTGGGCGCTCGGTGCTGTTGCGGAAGGTAAGGCAGGGCACTTGCAGGTAGGTCGTTTCTTCCTGAATGCCGCCGGAATCGGTCAGCACCAGGCAGGCGTTGTCCATCAGGTTCAGAAATTCCAGATAGCCCTGTGGTGGCAAAATCACGAGGTTTTCCAAGCTTTTCAGCTTGTCCAGCAAGCCAAATTGCGCCAGGTTCTTCTCCGTTCGGGGGTGTACCGGGAAGACCACTTTTCGGTGTTGCACCAAGTCCTCAATAATGGCGGTGATGTCCGAAAGGCCCGCCGCATTGTCCACATTGGAGGGGCGGTGCATGGTCACCAGCACATAGTCCTTGGCAGCAACGCCGATGGAAGCTAGCACATCCAGTGCCTTCGCCTTTTCCCGGAAATGCACGAGCGAATCAATCATTACATTGCCCACGAAAAAAGTCTTTTCGGAGGCAACGCCCTCCTTGGCCAGATTTATCATGCCCGCCATTTCGCTCACGAATAGGTAGTCGGAAATGCTGTCCGTCAACAGTCGGTTGATTTCCTCCGGCATGGCACGGTCAAAGCTCCGTAAGCCAGCCTCCACATGCGCTACCCGGATGCCCATTTTGGAAGAAACCAAGGTGCAGGCCACCGTAGAGTTCACATCGCCCACCACCACCACCAAGTCCGGCTTTTCCAGCTCCACCACTTTCTCGAACTCCAGCATGATTTTGGCCGTCTGCTGGGTATGGCTGCCCCCGCCTACGCCGAGGTTGTAGTCCGGCTCCGGCAGTTCGAGTTGCTGGAAGAAAATATCGCTCATGCCCCGGTCATAATGCTGCCCCGTATGGATGATTTTCGATTCAATACTAGGATTGGCCTGAAACGCCCGATGCAATGGGGCGATTTTCATAAAATTGGGGCGTGCGCCGGCGATGGAAAGGATTTTCATTTATTCTTATATGGTGTGGTAATAAGCTATGGAAATTGGCATTTG
>JADLHE010000086.1 GCA_020848965.1 Saprospiraceae bacterium | reverse complement strand
GGCCGTGAAGTAACCAAAGTTTTTGGCGGGGTCAATGTTCAGGTTCTTTAGCTCCGTATTAAAATAGGAAGAAATGACATAGCCCTTGGATTTCAGTTGTGCAATCAGGTCCTGCCCGTCCTTTCGGCGGTCGAAATGCTTTTTGCCGCCGCCGATGAAAAAATCCAAATCCACCTTTGGCATATCCTCGGCAATTTCCTCCACCATTTCACGGCTTTTCTGATGGGCAAAGAAACTGCCGGGCGTGGCGTGCGTCATGGAGCAAGTCACAACGATGCCGGTTGAAAGCCCCTTTTTTTCAGCCTCTTCCAAAATGGTTTGAGAGGGCTTACCTTTTTTGTCCACCCCAATGGCACCGTTATTTGTTTTTTTTCCGATGGAAAAAGCTGTGGCGCCCGCCGCCGAATCGGTCACAAGGTCATCGGCGGAATATGATTTGTGCAGGCCGATGTATTTGAACTGCTCTAGGTTGAGCTTGTTGCCATTCATGTACATACCCGCCGTTATTTGCGTAAGGCCCATTCCATCGCCAATCATCAGAATCACATTCTTCGGCGGCGTGAAATGAATGGTATCGTCTGGGCTTGCATTGGCAGGGTCATTATCGGAAACAGTATTGACTTGTTTTGGATTGCAGGAGAAAGCCAGCAAGGCAAGTGTCAGGATAAGGATTTTTTTCATGTATTGCTTTTTATGAAAGCGGCCTTGATTTTCAATAAGATTTAATGGTGCGAAGTTAGGCAAGCCCGTTGTTTTATGGGGGTTAAATCAATGCTAAGTGTTTTGCCGACCAATTCATGGTAACTCCAATCGTCCTTTTTGCAGTAATTTTTGCAGTTCACGTTTGATTAACGGCAGGAATTGTGATTTTTGCAAAAACCAAACATCGCTTGAGCCGTTCTAAATTGTTACGGTCTTTTGCGAAGCAATGGCCTGACGCCATCAAAACTTAAAGCGACAGAAATGATGATTTCAAAAAAAATGGAGGAAGCCCTCAATCAACAAATTGAGTTTGAAGGGTATGCTTCGTTCCTTTACCTAAGCATGGCCACTTGGTGCGACAGCCAAGGCTTGAAAGGCTGCACGGAATTCCTAAAGCGCCAATCGGAAGAAGAGCGGATGCACATGCTCAAAATCTTTGAGTACCTATCCGATGTGGACGGCTACGCCCTCACGCCCGGCATCAAGGAGCCGCCCCGACAGTTCAAAACCGTGCAAGAGATTTTCAAGCAGGTCTATGAACACGAGCAAAAGGTGACGGCCAGCATCAACAAGCTCATCACCCTTGCCAATAAGGAAAACGACTACGCTACCCAAAATTTCTTGCAGTGGTACGTGAACGAGCAACGGGAAGAGGAAGCACTGATGCGCACCGTGCTCGACCGCATCCGACTCATCGGTGAGGGGCCGCAAAGTCTGTACTTCATTGACAAGGAAATAGAAGCACTCAACCAAGCTGCCATCGCAGCTGAGGCCGCCGGTGAAGCAGCATAGTTGGCCTTGCATGGTTTGGGATTTTTCGGGAGGATGGGCCTTGCTCATCCTCCCGAACTTTTTTTTGGGAAACTCATTATTAGACCAAAGCACCACCTCATTAAGTGCTACCAAGCCGTTGGTTTGAAAACTCGGCCTATCTTTGCCACTGGTGTTGCCGATAGGCAACAAAAACAAACACAGCAATGTACCCAGACCTTTCCTATCTATTCCACGACATCTTCGGCACACAACCCGATAATTGGACGTCTATTTTCAAGACCTTCGGCGTCATGCTCGTCGTGTCCATTTTATTTGCCGCACTGTTTTTCTACCTTGAACTAAAGCGCAAGGCAGACGAAGGTCTTTATAAGCCTAGTCTTGTAAAGACCATAGAAGGACTACCTGCTACCCCATGGGACATTGCTTCCAATGCCATCTTCGGCTTCATCCTAGGTTTTAAGTTCGTTTATATCTTCCAACATTTTGCCGATTTCCAGAAAGACGCTGCCGATGTGCTGCTCTCCATGAAAGGCAACTGGCTGGCTGGTATCGCTGCTGCTATTTTTTTTGGAGCAGCCCGTTGGCGGGAACGCAAAAAACAGGTGTTGCCAAAGCCCAAAGAAATCATCACGCAGGTGTACCCGCACGACCGCATCGGCGACCTGACCATCATGGCTGCCGTCACGGGTATCATTGGTGCTAAAGTGTTTGCTATCTTGGAAGAACCGTCCGGCTTTTTTGACGACCCAATCGGCACCTTCTTTTCCGGTAGCGGCTTGGCTATTTATGGTGGCCTCATCGGCGGCTACCTCGGCGTCACTTGGTACATGCGAAAGCACAACATCCCCTTTTGGCCAACAGCTGATGCCGTAGCACCTGCACTCATTATCTCTTACGGCCTTGGGCGCATTGGTTGCCAGCTTTCCGGCGATGGCGATTGGGGCATTGATGCTGCTGCACAACCTAGTTGGTGGTTTTTGCCCGACTGGTTTTGGGCCTACGACTATCCGCACAACGTGAACAAAGCGGGCATCCCCATCGAAGGCTGCAATTGGCTGCATTGCACACACTTGGCCAACCCCGTCTATCCAACGCCACTCTATGAAATGATTGCCGCTTTGGCCATCGGTGCCTTCCTTTGGTCCATCAGGAAGCGGGTGAAAGCACCGGGCATCATTTTCTTTACGTACCTGATTCTCAATGGGTTTGAACGGTTTTGGATTGAAAAAATCCGGGTAAACGTTACCTATAAAATTGCTGGATTCGAGCCGACGCAAGCGGAAATAATCGCCGTTATCTTATTTATCATCGGCGTTATAGGGGTCATCTGGCGGAAAAAGGCTTATGCCAATACCACCGCTTAATCAAGATTAGCCTTAGCTCGACTTTTGATTTTCATCGTTCTTCAATAGGGGTACTGCTTTTTGATTAGCATCATTTCAACGCTAACCCAAACAAGCAAACAAAGTACATAAACCTTATTGCGATGAAAATCAATCTGCTACTGGCCTTCTTTACCGCCGTTTTATTTTCAACAACTCCGGTCAATTCCCTAGCTGCTGCCTCAAGTATAAAAGTAAACGCTTCTGTATTGCCAAACGCACAGGTAGCTGCAAAAACTACCACTGCAAAGCTCTTCAAAAAGGAAAAGCGACACAACCGGCTTAGGACATGGTGGGCAAAGCAAACCAACAAATTGCGGAACGCATGGAAATGGATGCAGCGCATTAGCCTTGGTTTCGTTGGCTTCATCGTGATGCTCGTTGGCGGGCTGTTCATCGTGCTCGGTATCGTAATACCAGTCGTCGGAGTGCTTTTTTTGGTGCTCGGTATTATCATCGCCTTTGTGGGCCTACTGCTTTGGCTGATTCTCAGCCGAATTGGCGTAAGGGTCTCGAATGACGGCGGCTCTCGGCGGCCACATTAATACTTAGTTCTTCCACCCTTTCAGCTCTTGCTCGGTGTGGGTAATGGCCACTTTCACCCCGTATTTTTCCGTGATGTGCTTCGCCAACTGGTCGGCAGAATACACCGAACGGTGCTGCCCACCCGTGCAACCGAAATTGATGGTCAGGTTCGTGAAGCTCCGCTCAATATAGTTTTCGATGGCTGGGTCAATGAGCAGGTAAACCTGGTTCAGAAACTCCTCCACGTTGGAATGCAATTGCAGGAAATTGATAACGGACTCATCCCTTCCCGTCAATTTTTTATAAGGCTCATAAAGCCCGGGGTTGTGGATGGAGCGGCAGTCGAACACAAAGCCGCCACCGTGGCCGCTTGGGTCGGCGGGCACGCCCCGCTTGTAGCTAAAGCTGTTGACGGTAACGGTGAGCAGGCTGGCCGCCCCCTTTGTGCGGTCGAAAGGTTCGAATTTTTTTGATGCAACAACGGCCCGCAACGCCTTTGTCAGTTCTGGCATTTCAATAGGGAAATTGGCGTTCGCCAGAATCCACTTCACATTGCGGATGGCAAACGGAATGCTCTTGATGAAATGTTCCTTCCGTTCGAACAGCCCCCGAAACCCATAAGTGCCAAAGGTCTGAATGCTGCGGATGAGCACATAGCCGTGGAAGTATTCGAGGAACTGCGCCCGGTCAACAGGTTGTAGGGTCGAAACGGTATCCAAGTAATGGTCGAGCAGTTCTTTGCGCACAGCCTCCGGCACATTGGCCTTGGCCTGAAAGAGCAGCGAAGCCAAGTCGTATTGCAACGCACCCCTCCTACCGCCTTGATAATCAATAAAATACGGCTCACCGCTCCGCACCATGATGTTCCTCGCCTGAAAATCACGGAACATGAAATGCGAGCAATCCGTGGTGAGCAGCCACTCGCAGAAGCGGTGGGCATCGTCCTCCAGCGCCTGCTCGTCGAAGGGAATTTTGGCCAATTTCAGGAAATAGTATTTGAAAGTATTGAAATCCCAGAGCATGCTCTGCTTATCGAAGGCCGGGCGTGGGTAGCAGGCCGAGTAGTCCAACCCTTCGCCACCCCGGATTTGCAGCAGTGCCAGTTTTTCCACCACTTTTTTATAGAGCTGCACAAGGTAATCGGGGAATTGGTCGCCCGCTTGCAACAGATAGCTGTAGAGCGTGGTAGCCCCAAGGTCTTCCTGCAAATACACGCTGCGGTCGAGGTCTTCGGCATAAATGGCAGGCACGGGCAACCCTTTGGCGTGGAAGTGCTTGGAGAAAGTGATGAACGCTTGGTTCTCCTTTCGGTCGAGGTTATAGGTACCGATGGCGGTCTTGTTCGCACCAGTGGAGTCGTTGCCCGTCAGGCGGTAATAAATGCGGGGCGAGCCACTGGGCGCCAATGGCAACACGAGGTCGGGGCGCTGACCGCTCCATTGCTCGAATAGTTCGGAAAGGGCGGCTTCGATTTGTGTATTGGACATAAAACGGTGGGCGTTTTGTGAAACTTGGGGTAAAGATAGGCCATCGTCACACCTTCACAAAAGGCATTGACACCTGCCGTTGGCGACCCGCACGCACCGTTACGAAGTAAAAACCAGCAGGCCAAGCTGAAGCATCCAAATTGATGGAGTGGTTGCCCGCTGGCACGTTTTCCACTTTTTTGCGGAGCAGCACAACGCCATCCACCGTGTTCACCTGAAAATCCACAGGGCCATCTTCCTTATTGGTAAAATAAACCACCATGCCATCCCTAACTGGGTTGGGTAAAATATGGGGAAAAAAGCCGCCACTATCATTGCCGGGGTACTCCCGTACCTCAAAACTTTGCGTGACGGCTGGGGCAGGCTGCCAATCGCCACCTCCCTGCTGGCTGGCCCTCACAGTGACCATGCCCGCCAATCCTGTCAAGGTCAAAATATCGCCAGAAACGGTGGCCGGGCCATCCATCACCGTGAAAGCGACAGGCAGTCCCGATGTAGCAGTTGCTTGCAAAACAATGGGCAACGCATTCGTCAAATGACTTCCAATCGGTTTAAAATCAATGGTTTGCGCCAGCGGCGCAACATGGTTTGCCTGACCTGGCGTCGGCAATTGCGCAGCCCAAGCAGTGGCCAGCGCATTGTCCAGTTCCCAATTGCTGAGTTGTAGGCTTAGCCCCGTGCCGTCGGCATCCGACGACCAAGGCAGCTCGTCGTCGTAGCGCACGGAGTCAATCAGCACGAGGTCGGCATTTTTCAAGCTAATCAATTCGCCGCTGTTGTTCAGTTTGAAGCCGTGGCCGCCATCGCCAAAGCTGCCCAAGGCATTGCTGACCTGTGGGTAAAAACTGCTGAATTCCCCCATACTTTCAGCCAAAACCAAATAGCTACCTGCGGCCAAAACCGTATTGTCCGGCAAGTTGAAATAGTCGCCGCTTTCATCTTCGAGCACCCAGCCGGAGATGTCCACGTCTTGGTCATTGGGATTAAAAAGCTCCACCCAGTCGCCGCCGTCGGGCGAGTGGTAGTTGATTTCGTTGATGACAATGGCATCGGTGGCCGTGGAGCCTTTTTCAAAAATGGCCGTGATGGCCACGTCTCCGCCCAAGTTCAGCAACTTGACAGCTTCGGTGCTGGCATCCGACCATTTTTTGAAAACAAACCCCGGTGCTGGGTCGGCTTGCAGCGGCACCTCCACGCCCGTGAAATAGATGCCGCTCCACGGCAATTTTCCGGGCGGCAAGTCAATCGTGCTGATCTGGATGCCGCCGCCGTTCGCAGGTTCGGCGCTCAGGCTGACAGTGGCCGTCCCGGTTATTTCATCGAAAGAATCCACGAAATGCTGGCGCAAATGGGCTGGGCGCTCCTGTCCGAACTGCCTCATTAACAGCAAGTTATCACTCCACGGGTTCCAGCCCGGCGACCACCTATCGAAGTGGCGCTGAATTTCCGGTGCGTACATCGCCTCGAATTCGTCCATGCGGCGGCCCACTCTTTCGGGCGCAAATAGCACGTTGAGAAAGTCGGCGCTGCGGTTGATGAAGCCATGCCGGAAGTCGGGGCTTTCCATCGCCTTTCGCAGCGGCAGGGTCGTCCACCAAGGGTTGGGCCAGTTGTTGGAATTGGCGTCAAGTGCCCGTGCGAGGGAGTTGGCGGAGGCGTCGCCCGTATTGAAAAGCAGGCTGTTCCCCTCGATTTTCAACAGCCCAAAACTGAGGTCAAAATCGAAGCTGAGGAAGCGCCAGCGGGCATCGTTGCCATTGCGTTCCCGCCAACGGCGTAGGTTATTGCCCGGCCAGTCGGCATTGTCGGCAATAATGTTGAAGGCGGCGTAGTCCATGAAATGGGGCAGGTCGAGGCGGATTTGCAGTTGTTTGTAATGCTCCTCGTTCATGAAGCTGTGGGTATTCAGAAAATCCACAAAATCCTCCCACCGCTCCATGTCGCCTGTCACCACCTCTGCATCATTTTCAATCAAATCAAACTCGCTTTCATTCAAGTTGAAATGCTGCGCAACATAGTCCGACTTCATCTGCTCTTGCAGGTTGTGGATGCCCCAATATTGGCCATTGAAATAGGCCACGCCGGGCCGGAAGGCTTGCAGATACAGCTTCGGCTTCGCCAAAATTCCGTCCAAATCGCTGAGGTCGGCGGCGAGACTGGCCACGAAGCCGTCCCGCATCAGGGTCACGTTCCAGTCCTGCCCAGCATTGCGGAGCAACAGGCTTTTGTACTCTTCAAAAGGCTGGTTGGGGAAAACGGGATACTGGAAAAACCCATCGCCATTATTCGCTACCGCCTTGATTTTCAATGATTTTTGAGGAAAATCGGTACTGCCAGTACCATGAATTTCTGCAGTGGCAGCTTGGTTGAAAGCCCGTTTGCCATCCGTTTCAAAAAACTCCACCTGCACCGACCGGCCCCAATCTTGGTCATAATTTGGATAAATGCCCGTTGCTGGGTCGAAGAAATCTTCGGGCTTGAACGACAGCGCTACCACGGGCATCGTATGCGTTCCCTCAAAAAAATAAGTTTGCGTGATGATGGCACTGGGCAGGTAGCCCACTTCAAATGACCTTGCCCGCAGGACGGTGTTGTGGTATATCTGCAAGGGTGTTGTGTAAAGCATGGAGTTGGCATCCGGCTCACTGCCGTCAAGGGTGTAGCGAACTTGCGATGTTGAACGGGAGCTTAGTTCCACCGTTATATTTCCATTATAAAAACCACCCTCCAAAGAGGCGGTGGGTGCTTCCGCAAAGCTGCTGCCAAGCGTGCCATCATTAGAGGCAAGTGGTGTCGGAGTGGTGAAAAACTGGAAATCCGCTCCACCATCCGTGCTGCGGCCATAAGAGATATTGGCACTTTGAGGCCCAAAGCTCAGTGCGTCCAACTGGCTTACATCCTGTGCAAAAAGGCCAATCTCCTCGCCCCCAGCACTCAGCTTGAAGTTTGCATGGAGAACGCCCTGCCCAGACTGGCCATCCAGCCAAATCAATAGAAAGCCATTGGGTGCAATGGTCGTGGATGCGGGGGAAGTTGTTGGAATTTTCCATTTCGTGGGCTGCGAGAGCTTGTCAGTAAGGTACATGCCGCCCAAGTTTATGGAGTCGGGGCTGGCGTTGTAAAGCTCCACCCAATCGTCGTGCTGGCCTGCTTCGTCGGTCAAGCCTTCCGTATTGGAAGCCATGAATTCGTTGATGAAAACAGGCTGTGAAAAGCTCCATCCAATGGCCAAAAGCCAAGCCATTGCCGCCAATGTGCTACGTGATTCGATTCGATTCATCCTTAATGGTGTGTCTGTTCAAAAACCAGTTTGTGGGATGTCGGTCAGCGTTTTAGGATGGGATTCAGGGAAGGGCAATAGGTTGGGGCAATGATAGGTATTTGAAAGGAAGAATGAATGAAAAATACAGGTATTTCTTTTGTTCATTTTGCGGCATAGGCCGCAAAATATTTGCATTCCTTCACAATTTGTTGATAAAATTCCGTTCCGCTATACTCCGATTTCAATAATTCATAGCTCGGCAAGTGGCCAATGGGTATGCGGGGAATGCGGTTGCAGCACGGCTCTGGCTTGTACTGTATGGATTGGAAGTAAATCTTCTGCTCGCAACGGGCGGCCTGAAAGGCTGCCTTGGCGGCCAGTTCGGGGTTTGTTGCCAACTCACGGGCACGGTTGAAACATTGCAGCGCCCGGCCCAAACCCGTGTTCTCCCGGTTGCCAAAGGGGAATTTCCAATAATCGAACACCCGACTGTCGCCCTCCTCGGCCTTGGCCCGGTGCAGCTTCGACCAAGTGCTGCCACTTCGGAAATAGTCCATCGCCTTCCAGGCAAAGCCGTAGTAGCTCATGTTGTAGTGGGCAAGGCCGAGCAGGTAGTAATGGCGGGCAGCACCTTCGAGGTCGCCTTTTGATTTGTAGTCGAGGTCGAGCAGTTCTTGCAGCAGTTCACCCCGGTTCATCATCGTGCTGAGGCTGATGGTATCGGTGCGCAGTTCGTTGCATTTCATGCAATCCTTGAACGTCTCCCGAAAGGGGTTGAACTGCCCGAACTCGTTCCAAGTATCCGTGGGCATCAGCTTATAGGTCTCCATCGCCGCCTCGAACTGGCCGGTACTCATCAGCAGCGTGGCCTTCATGTCGAGTAAGGAATTCAGCGGATAAACTTGCGCCAATTTGGCTTCGAGCAGGCTCTTGTCCGGCTTCTTGTTCATGGCGATGAGGTCGTCAATCAGGTTGAGTTGGGGGTTCGGGGCGAGGTCACGCAGTGGGTGCTGACTGGCGAACGCCTTACCCGGCTGCTTTGCCTTCCCGTAAAGCCACGCCATTTTATCCTGCAAAAAATCGGGAAGGCTCTTGTAAATCTTGTAGCGTTTCTCCTCGTTGATGAGGTCGTAGGCGTACTCCTCCGCTTCGGCGTCCGCTTTTTCAAAGGCGGCAATTTTCATGGCAATGCGGAAAATGGCCAACTGCTCCTCCAGTTCTTTGTTGTCCAGTTTCGACGAGGCAGCGTTGAAGGTCTTGTCGGCTGCGTAGTAATCCCCCGCCAAGAACTCCATATAGCCTTCGGCCAAATACCAAAGCTCTGGCCTCGCCACCTTGCCCTCTTGCCGGCACTTTCGTGCAAAACGCTGTAATTCAATCACATAGTTGCCCGCATACGGCCTCGGCAATTTGTGGTAGCGTTTGTTGTGCTCCTTTTGGTCGTTGAACTCCAGGCCGAGCAGGTTGCGCTCCATCTTGCGCATTTCCTGCACCAGCAAGCCTTCCAACAACTGGTTTTTTGGGTCAATTTCATAGATTTTTTCCATCTCCTCCACCGCCTTGCTCTCCGCCGCTGCTGCCCGGATGGCATAAAGCGTGGCCCGTTCGGCATCCGATTGGCAAAGGCGCAGGCACTCCTCCCATTCAGCATCGGTCTTTATCAAAAAACTCTGGTAGGCCGAGGCCCGCCGACCAGGACAATGCTGGAAGACTTGCGAATAGGCGTAGCTGGCTTCCACATTGCGGCCCAGCCGCAACAAAGCCCCTGCCCGATGCCCCTCAATCCACCACGGTATGATGCTTTCGTCCCAACGGGCGGCCTTCTTGCCAATCTTCGGCAAGAGGTCGTCGCAAAGCGCCAGCACCTGCTCATGCAGGCCAGCGTAGTGTGCCAAGCGGATGATTTGGTAAGCATAGCGCAGTCGGATATAAGCCGATTTCGTGCGCTTGAACTGGCGGGTACCTTCGGCAATGAGCGACTGCATGGCCTCCTTGTCACGCTGCGGCGCCTGCCAGCGGTCGGTGGCCACTACATGTGGTTCGCATTGCTTTGCAAAAAGCAGGTAGGAGATGGTCTCCACACATTTTTTCTCAAAAACAAACTGCGCAAAGCTGTTGTCGTAAAGGCTGGACGGTATCTGGAGCGACTTGCTCTGCGTGGCCGTCAGCAGCAGGTCTAGCTCGTCGGTATTGGATTGGTAGATGATATAGTGCAGGTCGGCCAGTTTCACGTCGCCGCAGAAGCGTTCGCCCCATTCCTTCAGGTTGTCGTCTTCGTTGGCCTTTTTCACCGTATCGAAATAGTCGCTGTACAATCGGTCGAAGCGCATGAACAAGGGGGCGAGCGCCACCCGCTCCTCCTGCCGCAGGATGTCCATGTTGATGAAGGAATAACCTTGAAAGGAGCGGTCGTTGGGGGCACAGGAGCGGGTGTCTTGGGCGTGCAGGATATTGCAGGCCAAGACTAGGATAATCGCCCATTTTACTGAGTGGACCGTTGGTGTTTTTTTAAGCAAACTCATTGGAAATGCTTGGAAACTGGGCCGAATCCATTCATCGGACAGCCGCAATCGGGGCGAAAGTTAGCGCAAAAAAAAGAACCCACCACGACCGGGCGGTCAGGGCGGGCCAGCGTTAGCGACATTGGTAAACAGGTGAGAAAAACTATGACTTTAGAAAGTCAGCAACAAAATGATGTCGCAAAGGTGGCTGGCCAGTTTTAAGCAAGCATAAATTGAAGGTTAAGTAATGATGAAGAAAGCAATTGGGCGGGCCTGTCAATTCTCCTGAAGCTCAATATCCACCTGGTTCTTTTTGCCCAAGTTCACTTTTTGGGTATTGTAGCCCGCAAGACTGAACTCCAAAGTGACCACACCTGCGGGCAGGTTCAAACTGTAGGAGCCATCAATATTGGTGACAGCACTGATATTGGAGCCAATGGCCTTCACTGTAACTCCCACGAGCGGCGAGCCGTTGCCATCCGTCACTTTGCCCGTTATTTGGCGAGGTTGAGGAGCCTTGCCTTTTTTCTTTGATATTTCATCGAGTTTTTCCTTGGCTGCGGCTGAATCGGAGGTTTTAGATGCCGCTGCTGGCACACGCTCTTCGGGTTTCTCTTTGGCACGACGGGCTGCGTATTCCTCGGATTTCTTTTTAGCAGCTTCTTCAAGTTCAAGTTTCTTACGCTCGGCTTCTTCCTTGGCTTTTGCCACCTCCATAGCTTTGTCTTTGTCAGCTTGCGAGGTAGCAACCTCGTCATCGGCGACTGCTTTCAAATTTTCATGCGCTGCTTGCTCAGTTGGGGGCGCAGTAGGGGTGGGCGCACTAGAAGCAGTGGGCGAGCTTGCCTTGGGCGGTACCGGGCGGTTCAACACTTTTTGGGGTTCCTTGGCACTTTCATCCGAAGCAATATTATAGGCAGTTGTGGTTTGCTCCGCAAGTTCAGGCTGAACAGAATCCGCAGCGATAGGAGGGGCAGCATCTGTAGTTGGGGCTTCCATTTGCACAGCATCGGCCACCATTGCCTTATCATTATTGGCAAACTGTTGCATGACCAACCAAGCCGCTACCAGCACGGCACCTACTGCCGCAATCCTCAGCGCATAAAAGCCCGCTCCACGTTGCCGCTGCGTCTGCTGCCGCAATTTGGCCTTTAGTCTCGTCACGTCCGCCACGTGGTCGGCCTCCGGCAATGCCCGGTAGCCCTCCAAGGCATCCGCCAAGAAGGGGTCAGACTGCGCCGCTGCGTCCAGCGACCGCTCGTCGTGGCGGTTGGCATCGCCTATGAGCCACTGCATGAGCGGCGTCAGAAGGGATTTATTTCGTGGTTCGGATTTCATTTCTTGGTTTATATGGCCGATGGGGTTGCTAAAGGTTTTATTGGTCCAATGCCGTGACCCCACTCTTCTCCATGCAGATGCGCAGGTTTCGCCTGCCGTTCTGGATGTTGGAGCGCACGAGGCCGAGGGCATCTCCGGTCAGGTCGGCAATTTCCTTATACGATTTGTCTTCGTAATAAAACTGCTCGACACAGTGCTTTTGTTGAGCAGGCAGCGCTTCGATGCATTTTTTAAGCACCAATTGATGGCCATCCTCTTCAAAAACATCCACTGGATGCAAAACCCCGGCAGAATGCACAAGCTCGGCCTGAGCGGCGGGCGTCATTTCATCGTAAGAAACGGTATGGTTCTTTTTGCGGAGCTGCATGAGGCAGTGGTTCTTAGCCACCACGTGCAGCCAAGGGCGGACCTGGCGGATTTCCTGCGTGCGCACTTTTTCCACAAGGGTTTCAAAAACGGCCATTACAGCATCCTCTGCTTTGGTTTTTTCCTTGAAAAACTTGAGGGAAACGCCATACACCAGTTCCACGTAGCGCTCGTAGAGGGTGCCCAGCACCTCCAAATCACCAGCCTGCTGGTACAGTTGTACCAGCTCTTCGTCCGATTTTTCCTTAATGTTTCGTCGGAGAAATTTTAGCATGAGTTTGGAGTTGGCGCACCTTTGTAAAAAGAGAAAAGCCTCGGTCGGTAGCCAATTGGGAAGCAAATATCGTATTTGGAGCAGTATTGCGAAGCAACTTTTAAATGCGGCCAATGTTTTTCCACTGCCCAGCTTCCCAACAACTTTGGCTGCCTATCTTTGGCGCTATCGTGCCACAGTTCAATTATCTATGCGAAACTTCGATATCAGTCCCGTTGTCAAGCACTTGTTGTTCCTCAACATCATCGTGTTTCTTGCGAGCCAAGTCTTGGACATTGGGGACTTAGCGCTTTTTTACCCCTCCTCTGAGTATTTCCGTTCATTCCAGATTGCCACCTATTTCTTCATGCATGCCAGCCTGGGGCATATTTTTTTCAATATGTTCTCCTTGGTCATGTTTGGAACAATGCTGGAGCGGCGGTGGGGGCCGCAGCGGTTTTTGTTTTACTATATCTTCACAGCACTGGGAGCCGCAGTCGTACACATGGCCGTCATTTATTTTAAGGTGACCCAATTGGAAGACCTTGCCAATGCCTTTGCACATGCGCCTTCTTACGATAGTTTTAGCCAATTCTTTGGGAAAATAAAAGTGCAAGCCTTCACTGTTGAGTACCAAGAGGCTTTGGAAAAAATAGGGGCCATGCTGTACAACGGCGACACGTCGGTTGCTCAAAAAGTGTCCGGCGATATGCTCCAAATCATTGAGTTTGAAAAAAACAGTTCCATCGTTGGGGCTTCGGGTGCAATTTTTGGATTGTTGTTGGCCTTCGGGGTGATTTACCCAGAATGGGAGCTTTTTTTCATGTTCATCCCGGTGCCCATCAAGGCGAAGTACTTCATCCCCGTCATGCTCTTGATGGAGTTGTTCCTTGGCCAACAGAATTTTGAATGGGACAATGTTGCCCACTATGCCCACTTAGGCGGGGCGCTGTTCGGCCTGCTGCTCCTCCTTTTCTGGCGCAAACGGGGCGAGAAGCTGTAGGCATTCTTATATTGTTTGAAAATCAGTGTATTGCAAGCATTGCCAAGGCAACAATTTGACAATCAAACAATTCAACAATCGTACAATCCCCTATTTTTGCAAAAAACTCTGATATGTTCAGTTCGATTTGGGAAGATATAAAAGGCCAGTTCAGCCACGGCAATATGCTGACCCGCATCATTTGGGTCAACATAGGGGGCTTCCTGTTGCTGTTGCTTTCCAAACTGATTTTGATGGCCATCGGTGGTGGTAGCATTGGGCTTTACGAGCAGTTCAAGCACTCCATCATAATTGGGGCCGATTGGAAGCACAACCTGACGCACCCTTGGGTGTTCATCACCCACATGTTCTTGCACGAAGCTCCCATGCACCTGCTTTGGAACATGGTGGGCTTGTACATGTTTGGCCGGATAGTGGGCGACCTGCTCGGCGACCGCCGGGTGCTGCCCATGTACCTGCTCAGCGGCTTGGCTGGTGGTTTGGCTTTTTTCATCACCGCCAATTTAGCGGGTAGTGGGCTTGGCATAGGCTCCTTTGCACTGGGCGCTTCGGCAGCCTTCATGGGGTTGCTTTGCATCGCTGGCGCAACGGCTCCGAATTATCTGATCAACCTAATCATCATCGGCGAGGTAAGGCTCAAGTTCATCGTTGCCTTCTTCATCCTCCTCGACTTGGTGGGCATTTCCAATAGGTACAATTCCGGCGGCAGTTTCGGGCACCTCGGCGGTGCGGCCATGGGCTTCCTCATTGCGCAGCAACTCAGCCACGGCAACGATTGGACAGCCCCAGTCAACCGGGTACTGGACAGCATCACTAATTTTTTGGGGAACCTGTTCGCTCGTAGGCGGCCCAAGCCCAAAGCCGTTTACCGCAACCCCAGCCTAAAAAAACAGCCAGCTGGCAGGCCCGAACAAAGGGCCAACCGCCGCTCCTCCAGCGAAGGTGACGACCGCTCGTACCAAGAACAATTGGACGCCATTCTTGATAAAATCAAGCTGACTGGCTATGAAAGCCTTTCCGCTGCCGAAAAGGAATTCCTCTTCAATGCAAGCAATAAGTAAATAGGGTTGATGAGGGTTTATCAGATTGATGCACCCACTCGCCAATCTCTGTGCTAACCTAACTTAAAAGCGAGTTTTACGGTCTTTGTGAACCTGCTCAAAAACATACCTCGCTGGGCAAACCTGCTACTGGTGTTGGTCACGCTACTGGCTTACACTGCCCCTTGGCTGAATCCCGCCAAGGTTTGGCATTTGACGTTTTTGGGCTTGGCCTATCCTTTCCTGTTGTTTGGAAATATACTTTTTGCACTGTTTTGGGGGTTGCGGCGCAACCGATACGCCCTGTTCTCAATCGGTTGCATCATTGCAGGCTTGGGATATTTCGGCAGCTTCTTCAGCTTGAACCTATCGGGCAATATCCCAAAATCAAGCAAAAATTTCACGGTACTCACCTATAACATAGCCTCCCTGAACGGCTACGGCTGGGGCAAAACCGAAAAGCGGGAAAAGCTAAAAACCGACTTCCAAGCCTTCAGCAGTAGTATTGATATGCCAGATGTGTTCTGTGTGCAAGAGGGCAAGGGCGACCGTTTCATAGAGCTGGTGCGACAGACCTTCAATTACCAGTACATCCACCAATCAAAGAACACCATCATTTTTTCCAAATACCCGATTCAAAAAAAAGGCGAAGTACCCTTCGAAAATACGAGCAACTCTTGTGCTTGGGCAGATTTGAAGACGCCGAGCGGAACGGTAAGGGTTTACGACGTTCATCTCCAGTCCAATAAACTGAGCCAGACCGCCGACCGTATTGCCACGAAGGGCGACATTAGCGAGAAGGAAACCTGGAAGGACATCCGCTTTGTGATGGGGCGCTACCGTGATGCCGTCCGCATTCGGGCGAAGCAGGCACAGGCCGTTGCGGAGCACATGGCCACCAGCCCAAACCCAGTTATTCTCTGCGGCGACCTAAACGACCCTCCGGTTTCTTATGTGTATAAACTTTTATCCAAAAACAAGCAGGACAGCTTTTGCGAAAAAGGCTTTGGCTTTGGCTCTACGTTCGCTGGCAACCTCCCCTTTTTGCGCATAGACTACGTGCTGCCCGATGCCCGTTTCAAGGTGCTCCGCCATCGAGTGCTCGACACCAAACTCTCCGACCACTTTCCTGTGCAGGTAACCCTGCGTTGGGCAAAATAAGCCCAGCCTTATAGCTGAATTCAGGTATTTCAGCCGCTTACCACATCTTTTCTAGGTTTTAAATGGCTCATTTTAAAATATGGTAAAATTTTTGAAATCAAAAACTACCATCTATAAAGTAGTCTGAGCAATTGGATGAAAAATAGAAGGTCTGTGGCAAAAATTGCCGCAGGCGCCCATGAACAAAAATGCACCCATGAACATTGCTACCTCCCACGAGTGGCACAATGCAGCGACATCTTTCGCCTGCAAAGCCCAGCGTAATTTTCAGCCTTGGCACCCTTGGCTGAAACCCTTTTTCAAACCCTGCGTACATACCCCCGATTTCAACTACCACAAGGAGGCTTTACTGATGGCTATAGACTTGCTTTTGGCAGTGGCGAAGACCCGCCCTGCAGGAGGCCGGAAGCGGTTTGCCTATACCCCAACCATCTGTTCAATGGGTTATAATCCTGTAAATAGCGTGTGCATTTACACTATTAAAAAAAATGAATTAGAAACTGATTCAGGCGTAAACGACTGCTATTCACGCAATTTCAAAACAGGCAATTTATGAACTCTACGACAAACAGCGCAATTCTGCTGATTTTCAATCTATCAAATTTGTAAGATATTGAAAATCAACAAATTGAAAGAATCAAACCGTTTCCTCAAGGATAGCTACCGTACCGTAATTGGTTGCACCCGCAGGGGAAATATGTGAAATAAAGTCTTTTATCTTTAACCACTATTTTTCACTAAAACAGCTGGCTATGGGGCAATCCATTATCAACGATCGTCATGCCATTTTCAACTTGGTTCGTAAATATGAAAACATGTTGGAGAGGAACCAGGTGAAATTCGCCAACCTACAGTCCTACCACAACCTCGTTGACTATTACGAGCAAGAGTGCTTGCTAGAGCGGGCGCTGGAAGTAGTTGACTACGCTATCGCCCAAGTGGGCTATCAACCCAGCCTGCACCTCCGCAAGGCTGAACTGCTTCTGGAAAAGAAAGAGCCTATCCGTGCACTGTCGTTGCTCGACCAGGTGGATGCTCAATCTCCAGGCGTCTTGCGCACGTCCATTTTACGGGCTGAGGGCTTGGCCATGATGGGCTTGCACCAACAGGCGCTGTCTTTGCTTGAAGGCGTTAAGAACGAACTCAGCTCAGGCAAGGACCTGAGCAAGGTCTATGTTTGCGAAGCACTGATTTATGATAGCCTGCGCGACTTCGAGCGCATGTTCTACATCCTGAAGGCCGCACTAGTCGAAGACCCTTCCAACAATGAAGCCCTTTCGAGGATGTGGTACGTGGTGGAGTATGCCCGCAAGCACGAAGAGAGTATCGAACTGCATGAAAAAATAGTAGAAGACGCTCCGTACAATGCACTGGCATGGTACAATATCGGCGCTTCGCAATCTTATCTCTGCAATTACGAAGAGGCCATCGAAGCCTATGAATTCGCTTTTCTGGCCAAGGACAATTTTGAGTTTGCCTACCGTGAATGCGCCGAGGTTTGCCTGCTTACCCGCAATTTCCAAAAGGCGCTGAGCTGCTACCAAGATGTTTTGGAGCGCTTCGAACCAGACGCTGATTTGTTCCTGAATATTGGCAAATGCTATGCGGAACTGGGCAATTATGTAGTCGCACGTGATTTCTTCCAGCAGGCTGTGGCGCTCGACCAGTACAACGCCGAGGCGTTTTTTCAAATAGGTCGTTGCTTTGGCAAACAAAAAGAATGGCAGCGGGCCTTGGCGGTGTTTCAAAAAGCTGTGAAGCTGGAAGACAGGAACGAAGATTACCTAGCTGCCATTGCCGAGGCTTACCACCAAACGGGCAACCTGAAGAAGGCTTTGGATTTTTACAGGGAAGCCACCGAGGTTGCGCCCGAACTGCCGCAGCATTGGCTCAACCTTGCGCTGTTCCTGATGCGGCATCGCCAATATGCCAAGGCGCTGGAAGTACTCGACGAAGCCGATCAAAATACTTTTGGCCCAGAAATCCTCTACTGCCGCAGCGCATGCCTCTTCGAAATGGGGAAAAAATCAGAGGCGCTGCTCACATTGGAGGAGGCACTCTGCGAAGACTTCGACGCACATCCTACTTTGTTCAAGTTGATGCCCGTACTGGAGAAGGACAAAGAAGTGAAGGCGGTGATTGCCATTTTCCAGCCAGAACCTTGAGTTAAATTAAAAGCCCGCACTCCCTTCGAACGATAACTTACTGCTTAAAATATATTCGCCCCCATCGGTACTAGAAAATGGCGGCGACTCGCCCTTGGTGGAAGAACGATGCCTGAGCAATTGGGCATCGTTCTTTTTTTGTGCCCCAAATTGCCCCCTCCTCTTTGTTTGGAACATTTTTTGGGTAAGGGCTGAAGCCTTAAAACCCAAAGGCTTGTAAAAACTACTATGAAAAAACTATTCTTTCCTATTCTGGCCTTCCTGTTCCTGTTCAGCGCTTGCGAACAGGCTCCCACCAAGGTTGTAAGTATCAATCCCGATGTATTGACGATAGAGGATCAAGCCAAGATTGGAGATGCTTTTCAATTGGCCTTGGAGACAAATACCACAACGTTCAATATCTTGGATAGATCAGAATATCCCGAAGCCTATTCCTATGTTGAGCAGTTGTTCAACACCATGTTGAATACCGCACAAGTACAGCGTCGGCAGGATTTCGATTGGACGGTGAAAATCATTCACGACGATGAGGTGCGAACGGCCTTTTTCTTGCCGGGCGGCCATTTTTATATTTACACGGGCCTGCTGAAATTCCTCGATTCGGAAAGCGAATTGCTTGGCGTCATTGGCCATGAAATGTATTATGTGGACTCCGACCTGCTCATCAATCGTATCAAGCAGGAATATGGCGGCATCATGCTTGGCGACATCCTACTTGAAAACCCAGTGCCGGAGCTTCCCGATTATGCCGCCGACGTTCAAAACCTCACCTTTGCAGAACCAAAGGTCATTTTGGCCGATTCATTTGCCGTGGAGATGATTTGCCCATTCTTGTACGAGCCGTCGGGCATCGAAAAAATACTGGAAAAGGCAGCAGAAGAGGATGTGCAACCCCTTTGGCTGTCTTCACGTCAAGGAAAGTATGAAACCCGCTTGCTGCACCTCTCCACCGAAGCCACCAAATGTGGCCTGCCGGGGGTTTCCAATGAAGAGAATTATTTAAAGTTCAAAAGCGAATACCTGCCCAACTAAAGACTGAAAAGGGTAAAAAAGAAAATGGCTTTTGGGTGCCAGTGGCGACCTAAAAGCCATTTTCTTTTCAATGCTCCACAAAAAATCAAGCTTTGTAAAAAGGCAGCTTCACCACCTTGGCAGCCAGTTTCTTACCACCTGCAACTACTTGAATATCAGTGCCTTCTTTAGCGAAAGCAGTGGACACATAGCCCATTCCGATGGGTTTGTCGAGCGAAGGCGATTGCGTGCCAGAGGTCACCTTGCCAATAAGGTTCCCATCCATATCTTCGAGTGGGTAATCGTGGCGGGGCACCCGACGGTCGAGCACTTCGAAAGCAATCAGCTTCCGACTCAGTCCAGCTTCTTTTTGCTGGCGCAAAAATTCGGCATCGTTGAAATCGCCTTTGTTCAATTTGGTGATCCAGCCGAGACCTGCCTCCAGTGGTGAGGTGGTGTCGTCAATATCGTTGCCATAGAGTGCAAAGCCCATTTCAAGGCGGAGTGTATCACGTGCGCCGAGGCCGATGGGCTGAATCCCGAAATCTTTGCCTGCGGCAAAAACGGCATCCCAAAGGCGGCCCAAGTCCTCGTTTTTTACATAAATTTCAAAACCGCCAGCCCCTGTATAGCCCGTTGCGCTCACCAGCACATTGTCAATGCCCGCAAATTGGCCTTTGGCGAAGGTGTAGTATTTCATGCTGGCTAGGTCAATATCCGTCAAGCTGTGCAGGGCCTCGGCAGCCTTGGGGCCTTGCACGGCTATAAGGCCCGTCTCGTCGGAGATGTTCATCATGCGGGCCTCATAGCTGTTGTGCTTTGAAATCCAAGCCCAGTCTTTGTCAATATTGCTGGCATTGACCACTAACATGAATGCTTGTTCGCCTTCGGCGCACATGTCTTCGGGCAGGCGGTAAACGAGCAGGTCGTCAACAATGCCACCTTGTCCATTGGGCAGACAGGAGTACTGCACATCGCCAATGCCTAGTTTACTGGCATCATTGGAGGTTACTTTTTGTACGAGGTCGAGTGCCTGTTTGCCCCGCACGATGAATTCGCCCATGTGCGACACGTCAAAAACGCCTACGCCCTTGCGCACACACTCATGCTCCTCCCGAATGCCCGCATAGGAAATGGGCATATTGTAGCCAGCGAACTCGGCCATTTTTGCCCCAAGGGCAATATGCTTTTCTGTCAGTGGTGTGGATTTCATAATTACTTGATTGTTAAATGGTTAGCTTTTAAAGTTTACAGTTCGACAGTTTGCAGTCGGCAGTCAGTCGGCAGGTGTTTAGCCTTTTAGTCAATGCTGTGCTTCGGACTAAGTGACTCATGGACTTCAAGACTGGCTGCCCACTGCAAACTGACGAACTGCCAACTCCTACTTCGGTTCTACGATGGTCATCTCCTCGATAATGTCGCCTATTTCGAGTTTGTGTACCACGTCCATGCCCGCAGCTACTTTGGCAAAGATGGTGTAATTCCCATCCAAATGCGGTGCAGGGCTGTGCGTGATGAAAAACTGGGCCGACTCCGTATTGTTGCCAGCGGAGGCCATACCTACATAGCCTTCTTGGTCGTAGCGCAGGTTCGAAAGCTCCGACCGAATGGCATAATTTGGGCCACCATAGCCATCGCCACGGGAGCAGCCGCCTTGTACTACGAAATTGGGCACCACCCGATGGAAGTTCTTGCCATTGTAGTATTTGTCTTTTATCAGCTCCAAGAAATTGGATACCGTGCCCGGCGCTTCGTCCACCAACAAATCAAGGCTGATACTGCCTTTTTTGGTCTTGATGTTCACACGAGTGCCCGGCTTGAAATCGGTGATGATTTTCCAATCAATTTTATGGGTGAACTTGGGCTTGGTCGGGGTACTGTATTTAGTGCCCTTAAAGAATTCTATCGTCTTTTTAAGCTCATTGTAGGTCTCGATTTCCTGAGGCAAACGAAGCTTTTTCAACGCATTTTCAAGCACTACCACACTATCGAATACCGATTTGAAATTGGCAGAAGAATCCCGCAGGGCAATGGCCGCTTCAGCCATCATGCCGGGGTCGCCAGTGCTGATGGCATCCGTAAAGCAATCCCTAAGCTCGCTCCTTGCCGCAGCACCGCCGCCAAAAAAACCGTTGAAATTACGCATGGAAGCGATGTTGGCGAGGGCCTTTACGCTGGCCGTGCGCACGGCGATGAACTCAGATGGATAACCCGCATCACGGATATAGCGATAGTTCCAACCATATTGGCTGAGGGCGTCCAATGCAGCCGCTTTTTCATACGGGGATGCAGCATTCTCGAACCGTCGTTTGATTTCCCAGTTGAGGTACTTTCGGGTTTCCTCAAAACCATAGGGCAAATGCTTGGATGCAGCGGCGTACATGGCAGTGGCTACTTCCCATTTTCGTCCGGGTTGCTTCGCAATTTCCCAGTAGGTTCCCGCCTCTTCGGCCACGCCATTGTCTATGAAAAAATTGGCAGCTGTAACCGCCACGGGCAGATTGGGGTCGGAGAGCGCATTGTAAACAGTGGCTTTTACAAGTGCATAGTCCACATTGCCGAAGGCACGCAGGATATTGCACTTCACCCGATAGTCACGCTCTATATTATATTGGTAAAGCAGTGCATTGGCTGCCCGCACGGTCTTTGTCTTGCCGAGGGCAATAGCCAGCGCCATGCGCACCCGGTAGTCTTCCTCCCTAGCCAGCGCCGGGCCGATTAGGCTATCGCCGTTGGTCAAGTCAATCCGCTTTGCACGGGAAAGGTAGTTGGCTGCCACGAAGCGCACCTCGGTGGGGTATTTGGAGCCAGTGGCAAAATCCAGCATCTTCGCAGTGCCGATGGCCGACACGGACTCCCGCATTGCGAAGCGATAGATGCCCCAAGCCTGACCAACCATGAGGGCGGTGTCTTTGAGGGTGTAAGTTGTAATGCCAGCCAAATTGTCGAGCATTTCCTTTGTTCCGCATTTTCCGATGGCCTCCATGATGGCTGCGTTCACGTTCTTGTAAACACCGGCGGTGTCTCCTCTATCGAAGCCTTCCAAAAGCAGCCTTTGTGCCTTCACATTGCCTATTTGCCCAAGGGAATAAGCCGCTGCGATGCGGATAGACTCTTCCACGTCGTTGCTGAGCATGCTGCTTAGGCTGTCTATCGCCGTGCTGTCCTTCAAAGAGGCGAAAGCCATGACGGCCATGTACCTTACGGTTGCGTCCTTGCTCTTGAAATAGCGTATCAAGCTATCCGTTTGCCCTCTGTCTTTTAGGTCATATATGGCTTGGTAAGTGGAGTTGGTGTAGTCCAAATGCACACCCATTGCCTTTTCCTCCGAAGGCGGTACGCATTGTGTGAAAAAGCCGATTGCTAGGATGAGTAAGGGTAGATATTTGCTCATTGATGCTTTATTACTTTCAGTTTTTCGTTGTTCAACCATTTTTTGACGAAAGCCTTGTTGTTTGACAGTTCAACGATATAGTACTGGTCGTAGGCGCAAAATACGGGCGACCAAGCTGCTTTTTCGATGGTGACTGTGCCGGGCGAAAGGTAGCTTGAATGGGCAAAGAAAAGCTCGCCCCGCCGTTTTACCAAAAAACCGACATGGCTGCTGCCCAGACCCACAAAGCAAATACCCTCGCCGATGGCCTTCTTGATATTGGCCAAGTTCTCGGCTGTGCTTTCGCCCGATATTTCAATCACTTCAGTACCAGCCGCCAATGTATTTGCCTCGTTCAGTGGCGTTTGCTGCGCCAAGTGGAAGCGGTTCACATTCACGCCTAGGTGCTGCAAAGTGGTGGAGACAAAATACCCACAAGCCACTTTTCCTTGGCCGGGCGTGTCCGTATGGCCGAAAAAATCCCATTCGGTTCCATACCAGTGTGGGATGATTTCGTTCAGCAGCATTGTCTCAAAAGCACTTCCCGCTTCTTGTATTGTTTTCGAAGCAAGCTGTGTGCGCCTGGTTTTTGCCCGTTGGCATACCGCTGCATATGGTTCGTATGGCTCTATTCTTATGTCAAAATCGGTCCAGTTGACCGTATCGCTTTGCAGGAGGTGTTCCGCTTGCTTCGCAATGATTTTTGCATAGAATGCAGGCTTTGAGCCAGCAAATTTCTTTACCAAAATAAAGCCCGCAAGGCCAGTTGCCAAAAGCAGGGTCAGTAGGACGGAAGCTGTTTTCATGGAATCTTTTTCCCTAAGAACAGCGGCCAAGCAGACTTTATTTTAATCGTGGCAAACGCTTGGGCCTTTTTCCCTCATGATAGGATTTGAAAAATTTAGCAGACACCCAATCGTAAATCCGCAATCGTAAATCCAATCACCCTCCCCCAAATGGGTCTTCATACACTCCCCCATTATTGCCCGCCGGAGTGGTACCGTCACTGCCTCCATCGTCGCCACCGCCGCCACCGGTCTCGTCGTCACTGCCTCGGTTATCGTAGTCGTTGCAATCCAGACCAATACTGAGGTCGCCGCCGGGGCGTGTGAAATGAGCTTTGGCATCATACCCATTTGCACGAGGGTCTTTTTCCAAACGGGAAATCAACTCCTTGCAGAATGGCTTTGCCATGCGGCTGCCTTGGCCTTCGTCAAGTGAGGTAAAGCGGATCCAGCGGTCTTCGCCGCCAACCCAAGTGCCCACTACCAAGCTTGGCGTAATGCCCATGAACCAGCCATCCACATAGTTGTTCGTCGTACCCGTTTTGCCACCGATTTCACTTTTGATGTCACCCATGTTTGAGCTACCAGCATACTTGAGCATTTCCACCATCACGTAGTTAGGTTCTTCTTGCAGGGCTTGGTTGTCCTGTTCCTCCTGTTGGTAGATGGTGCGTCCGTTTTTGTCCTCAATGCGGGTGATATAAATCGGCTTGCTGTGGTAGCCGTTGTTGGCAAAAGTGGTGTAGGCCCCCGTTATGTCCATCACGCTCATATCGGCAGCGCCGAGGCAGATGGATGGCTGTTTGGGTATTTTCTTGGTATCAACGCCCATGTTGTCGAGCAGTTCGATGACTGGCTCGGTACTGCCCAATTGCTGCATCAAAAAGACAGAAACTGTGTTGACGGAGAGTTGAAGCGCTTTGCGGAGCTGTAGCTTGCGGTAGCTGTACTTGCCAGTGGAGTTCTTCGGCGTCCAATCTTTAATGAGGTTGAAATTGCCCGTACCGGCCGAGATGGTGCGTGGCACATCGTCCACCTCCAAGCAGGGTGAAACACCTTGCAATGCTATTGCGGTAGCATAAATAAATGGCTTGAACGTAGAACCTACCTGACGGTTGGAGCGAGTATGGTCGTAGGAGAAATACTTGTGGTTGATACCGCCTACCCATGCTTTCACATGCCCCGTTTTTGGGTCAATGGCCAGCGAGCCGATTTGCATGAACATGTGGTGGTACTTCAACGAATCTAGCGGCGACATCATGGTGTCCTTCTCCATTTTTTCGTTGTAGGCGAACACCGTCATCTTCACTTTCTTATTGAACTCCTGCTCTACCTTTTTTTGCAGCGCCTGCCATTTGCGCTTGAGTTGGTTCCATTGCTCAGTTTGCATGGCCTCTCGTTGCGGGCCGCTCAGGTCTTTACCTTTTAGCATTTTTTCGATAACGCCGTCGCCCAGTTTGAGGCCGTCCACTTGGCCTTCGAGGTCGGCTTCCAAGGAGCCAACGGCAGCGTCCCGCATCACGATATAACGGTCGGAGTAACGCACCAGTTGGGCAATTTTTCGCTTCCGGAAAGCCAGTTCGGCTTCCGTCGTCTCCGAGTCTTTGAAATCCCAAGGCGATACTTTCTTGCGCTTGAACCACAGATTCCAGAACCGCTGCTGCACCTTTGCCATGTGCGCCTCCATGGCCCGCTCGGCATTTTCTTGTATGACGGGGTCAATGGTGGTGTAAATCTTCAGGCCGTCCTTCCAGATATTGTAGGGTACGCCGTCGGCCTTCTTGCGGGCATCAGGGCCGGGCAGTATTACCTTCATCAGTTCCTCGGCCAGCGAAGAACGGAAGTAGGTTGCCAGCCCCTGCGTATGTGTTTTGCGCTTGAAGCGGGTAAGGTCAACGGGCAGCACTTTCAGCGAATCGTATTCCTCCTCGTTGATCATGCCATTCTTGCGCATTTGGTCCAGCACCACCGAACGGCGCTGCGTGGCCTTTTCCAGTTTTCTTTTTGGGTTGAACAACGACGGATTCTTCAACATGCCCACCAGCATGGCGGCCTCTTGGATATTCAGCGAGTCTTGGCTCTTAGCAAAGTAAGTTTCCGCTGCCGACTTGATACCATAACTGTCGTACAGGAAGTCGAATTTGTTAAGGTACATCGCCATGATTTCCTCCTTGGTATATTTCCTTTCAAGGCGCACGGCGATAATCCATTCCTTTAATTTTTGTACAAGACGCTTCGCAAAATTGTCCGATTTTTTTCCCGTGAAAAGCAACTTGGCCAACTGCTGCGTAATGGTACTCGCCCCTCCGCTGCTCTTGTCCTGCAAGACAAACGTCTTGACCACAGCCCGACCCAAGGCCCGAAAATCAATGCCGGAGTGCTCATAGTAGCGCTCGTCCTCAGTGGCAACGAGTGCTTGCTCCACAAAAGGGGAGATTTCGTCAAACGTAACGGGAACCCTGTTTTCGATGAAATAACGGCCCAGAACAGAGCCATCGGCAGCGATGATTTCGGAGGCTAGCTCACTTCGAGGGTTCTCCAGTTCCTCCGTATCTGGCAGGTCGGAGAAGGAGAGCAGCAGCAGCGACACCAAGACGCCGCCAATCAGCAAGGCCACGCCACGCCACATCCAACGGATGATGCGCTCGTACATTTGCTGCCTTCTATCTCGTTCCCATTGCGGGGTCGTGTTTGCCATTTTGAAGTATGTTTGCCAGCAGGCGGCAAGCCGCATACCGCTGGTGAGGCGCAAAACTACGAAACGAAGTTGGGAGTGCGAAGCAGCCCCGCCAGCTTAACTTTTTTGGTGGAAAACGTTTATGATTGCGCTGATTTTCAACTTAACAGCTTCACCATGCGAGCCGTCATACAAAGAGTATCACAAGCCTCCGTCACCATTGAAGGTGCGGTCAAATCAGAAATTGGCCACGGCCTGCTCATTCTGCTCGGCATCGAGGATGCCGACGACGACGAGGATATTGAATGGCTCACCAAAAAAATTGCGCAGCTACGCATCTTCGGCGATGAAAACGGGCTGATGAACCTTTCTGTTCAAGACATCCAAGGCCAAATCATCGTCGTCAGCCAGTTCACCCTGCACGCCAGCACGAAGAAAGGCAACCGCCCCTCGTTCATTCGAGCGGCCAAGCCAGACATGGCTATTCCTTTGTATGAAAAATTTGTGGCTGCCCTCCGGGCAACCTCTGGGCTGGATGTTCAAACAGGTGAGTTCGGTGCCGACATGAAAGTGGCCCTGCTCAACGATGGCCCCGTGACGATAGTAATGGACACGAAGATGAAGGAATAGGTGTTTGATGAGTTTGATTTGTTTGATGGGTTTGACTAGTCCCGCACGAATCAAACAAATCAAACTCATCAAACAAAACTATCGCCCATAATCATCCTGCACCCTGACAATATCGTCTTCATCGGAAGGATGGGCGGGGTCAGTGTGCTGCCAGATTTCGGCAAGGGCGCCCCAGCCGTCGAGGCCAACTAGGCGGTGACGCTCACCGCATTCAAGCCGAACGATTTCACCAAGGACAAGCGTTTTTACCTCACCTTGGTCGTCGGTGGGGCTAGTGGCCACGCCCGCAACTCCTTCTATCAATCGCCAGATTTCGCTGCGGCGATGGTGATACTGCCACGAAAGGCGGTGCTTGGGGCCTACCAAGAGGAATTTAGGGCTGAGCTTTTCAAAACCTTCGAAGTCTGAAAGGGGAACACTAGGGAAGTAGGTTTCGATGAAACGATGCGCTTGGTTTTCTTCGATGACGAAAAAACCACCCCAGGGCCTATTCTCGTCTTTTTTGACAATTTTAAAACCTTGATTTTCAAGTTGTTCGGCTATTCTATCGAAAAATACTTGCTTTGTCATATTGTGCATTTGAAAGGGAGGCGATGTTAAGAACGGACAAAAATACGGGTATTTGCCCTTCGGCGAAAGCCCCCGGCTCGTCCAAATTGCTTTCCCTACCTTTGCCAAAGGCAACAAAGCTCGACACCGCACCATATCATGCTTGAATCCTTTTTACTATATGGCTTCCTAGTCGCCACGGCGGTGCAACTGTTTTTCTGGATTTTCGTTTTTGGAAAACTGGCCCGCCACCCTGTCGAAACAATCCCTCCTACCTCCGACTGCAAACTGCCAACTGACGAACTGCCAACTGTCTCCATCGTCATCTGCGCCCGCAACGAAGCGGCCAATTTGGAGAGGCACCTTGACCGTATCCTAAACCAAACCTACCGTTCCCTTGAGATTGTCCTAGTGCTCCATAAATCATCTGATGATTCTTTAAATATATTGGCACCTTTGCAACGCAAATACAGTCACTTACATATCGTTGTTTGTGACGATGAAAGAGCAGGAAAAAAATTCGCCCTTGCAAAGGGAATCGAAGCAGCAAAGCACCAAGTTCTTTTACTGACCGATGCCGATTGTTGGCCAGCTAGCCCCGACTGGGTTCGTGGAATGGTTCACCCCTTTGGAGTGGCGGGCATGGCCGATGACACGCAAATCGTGCTGGGGGTAGCGCCCTACGACGAAGCGCCTGGTCCCCTGAACATTTGGGTTAGGTTCGAGGCATGGTACACCGCAGTGCAGTACCTGTCCCTCGCACTCGCTGGGCACCCCTACATGGGTGTTGGGCGAAACCTGGCCTACCGAAGAGCGCTTTACGAACGTAGCGGCGGCTTCCGCAGCCACGAGCACTTGGCCAGTGGCGACGACGACCTTTTTGTGAATGCAGTTGCCAAACGAGGCAAGGTCGAAATCCGGCTCCATCCGAAAACCTATGTTTACTCAGCCCCAAAAACCACTTGGCGGGACTATCACCGCCAGAAAACGAGGCACTTCACGACCGGTTCTGAATATAAAATTAAGGATAAAATAATTCTTAATTTGCTCACTATGAGTCATTTACTACACTATTTTTTGGGAGGCGCATTACTGATATTCAAAATTAGCATAATGTTTGCTCTATTGGGATATGCGGTGAGAATGGGTGTAGTAATGATAGTAGGCAGCGTTATCATGAGCAAGTTGCAACACCGTTCGTTGCGGATTTGGCTCCCGGTTTTAGACAGCTTACTGGTACTTTACTATCTCGTGTTCGCACCGTCAGTTCTCATGAACAACGACAACACCCAGCGATGGAATTAACACTAGCGAAACACCCAGTTAGCGCAACCACCACAGCGACAAGGCTTTCACCCAAGGCATCCGAGGACTATCAACTCGTCAAGGCGGCCATTGCGGGCAACCAGCAAGCCTACTCCACACTACTAGACCGTTACCGCCCAAGCGTGTACAACCACCTCTTGAAGATGGTGCGCAACCACGACGATGCGGAAGACCTGACCATCGAAGCGTTTGGCAAGGCTTTCAACAAGCTGACGACCTACGCCCCGCACTACGCATTCAGCACTTGGCTCTTCAAGATTGCCGTCAACAACTGCATTGACCACATCCGCAAGAAGCGCATGCACTTCCTGAGCATTGACCAGCCAATGGAATCCAATGGCGACCGTGACTTCACGGGCACCATCCGCAACTATGCCCGCAACCCGGAAGAGGAAATCATCCGGCAACAGCGCCTGCAAATGGTGCGCTCCGTACTCGGCCAGCTCAGCACCAAGTACCGCCTCATGATTGAGCTGCGCTACTATGAGGAACTGAGCTACGAGGAAATCGCCACCGAACTGGAAATCCCGCTCGGTACGGTAAAGGCCCAATTGTTCAGGGCAAAGGAAATGCTCTACACCCTGATGCAAAACCCCGGGGCGATGGCGTACCTGGAGTCGAACACTAGGGCAAATTGAGTTGGTAGTTCGGCAGTTAGCAGTCAGTTCGCAGTTGTTTAGTCAATTCCGTTCCTTGGACTTTCCGACTTATAGACTTTCAGACTGACTGCCAACTGTCAAACCATGCCTTCGGCAGGCAAGCTGCCAACTTCAGAAAAAGGTATTGGAAAAGTATGATGGAGAAAAAAGGCCTCGACGTACATCGGGGCCTTTTTCGTTGAAACCAAGTCAAAGAAGTCAACGTTTTTTCCAATTCATCAACAGTTGCACCACTTGGCGCAAGTTTTTACTGTATTTTCGCACCCCGATTTACCAAAAATCTGAATCAAACTGAATATGAAAAGAACTGAAATCACAGAAATATTGCGCTCGCCACAGGTTGGCGCAGAAGTAAAAGTCTCCGGCTGGGTACGCTCCTTCCGCTCCAACCGCTTCATCGCCCTCTACGATGGCTCATCTTTCAACACGCTGCAAGTGGTGGTGGACTTCGAGAAATTCGACGAAGAGTTTTTGAAAAAAATCCAGTTCCACGCCTGCATTTCGGTCACTGGCAAGCTGGTAGAATCGCAAGGCGCAGGGCAGGCCGTTGAACTGATGGCCGAGCACATCGAACTCCTAGGCGAGTGCATCCCCGACGACTACCATCTCCAGCCGAAGAACATGACGATGGAATACCTGCGGGAGAAGGCGCATTTCCGTATGCGCACGCAAACCTTCAGCGCCGTGTTCCGCATCCGCCACGCCGTGGCATACGCCGTCCACAAGTATTTCAACGACCGTGGATACTACTACATGCACACGCCTATCGTGACCGGCAGCGATGCCGAGGGCGCTGGCGAGATGTTCCGGGTGACGACACTCGACTTCGACAACCCGCCCCGCACCGAGTCCGGTGAAGTGGATTTCAAGCAGGATTTCTTCGGAAAAAGCACGAACCTGACCGTTTCCGGCCAGTTGCAGGGCGAAATTGCGGCTTTGGCCCTGGGCAAGATTTACACCTTCGGCCCCACTTTCCGGGCGGAGCAGTCGTTCACGACCCGCCACTTGGCCGAGTTCTGGATGATTGAGCCAGAGGTTGCCTTCAACGATATTTTCGACAACATGGAACTGGCCGAGGATTTCGTGAAATTCCTCATCCGCCACATCCTCGACAATTACCCCGACGACCTCGCCTTCCTCGACAAGCGCATCAAGGACGAGGAAAAGAACATGAAGCAGGAAGACCGCCGCCCGATGGGCCTTGTGGACATGCTCCGCTTCGTGGTGGACAACGATTTCGAGCGCATCACCTACACCGAGGCCGTGGACATCCTCCGCAACTCGAACACCTACAAAAAAGGCAAATTCAAGTTCGATGTGCAGTGGGGCAAAGACCTCCAGAGCGAGCACGAACGCTACCTTGTCGAGAAGCATTTCCAAAAGCCCGTCTTCGTGCGGGACTACCCGAAGGCCATCAAGGCTTTCTATATGCGGGAAAACGACGGGACGGAACCCGGCAAGGAGACCGTCGCTGCGATGGACTGCCTGTTCCCCTACATCGGCGAGGTCATCGGTGGCTCACAGCGGGAGGAGCGCCACGGCAAACTGCTGGAACGCATCCATGCCCAAGGCATTCATGAGGAGGAGCTTTGGTGGTACTTGGAGCTTCGCAAATTCGGCGGCTGCCCCCACGCAGGTTTCGGCCTTGGCTTCGAGCGCATGGTGCAGTTCATCACGGGCATGGGCAATATCCGTGACGTGATTGCCTTCCCACGGGCGGCTGGGCAAGCTGAGTTTTAAAGAAATAATCAAAGTCGTTCAGGTGTTGTTTTTGATTTAAGATATAAGATTTCAGACGTAAGATTTTAGATTTTATTGACGATTGCTTGATAGGTGATTTTCGATTCTTGGCAAGTTAGAAAGCCTTCCAAATCTAAAATCTTATATCGTCTATCTTATATCTTAAATCAAAAGACATCAGACCCTCCCAATAAAGCACCCACTCATGTCCCAGCGTGTCCCTTTCCTCTACATCGCCGACAGCGACCTCGGTGGCCGTGGCGTCTTCACCGGGGAGACACTGGAGGAAGGCGATTTGATTGAAATCTGCCCGGCTATTGTACTGCCAGCCGAAGACTTGCTTGCCATCCACGGCACCCGCCTCCACGACTATTATTTCCTTTGGGGAGAAGACCAAACTCAATGCGCCATCGCCCTTGGCAATGGCTCGCTTTTCAACCATTCTTACCAGCCCAATGCCCGATACCTGCTTGATTACGAGCATGAAACGATTGATTTTTATTGCATCAAAACCATAAAGCCGGGCGAGGAAATCACGGTGAACTACAACGGTGACCCGGAGAGCCAGGACTTGGTTTGGTTTGATAAGAATTTGGATAGGGATTTGTGAAAATAGCCGTTAAGGTTTGGAAAAGGCGATCAGTGTAACTTTGCGCTTGCAAGTTTTTCTACAATGAAAATTATTTACCCGCTTTTATTGCTGACCCTTCTTTTTGCCTCCTGCGAAAACGACATCAACGAGGTCAACCGCCTCTTCTCCCGTGATGAAACGCTGGTGGAAACCGCCACAGGCGTCGAGTTGCTGTACAGTGACTCCGCCCTCCTAAAGCTGCGCATCGTTGCACCAAAGCTGCTGCGGCATTTGGACAAAAAAGACCCTTACCAAGAATTCCCAAATGGCCTAACGGTTGAGTTTTTTGGCCCGGATGGCCAAACTATCACGGGCCGCATGACCGCCAAATATGCCGAGCGTTACGACAATGACGGCAAGTTCATCGTACAAGACAGCGTAGTATGGACGGGTGCAGCCGGGGAGCGCCTCGAAACAGAGGAATTGAACTGGGAAGAGGAAAAAGACCGGGTGCATACCACCAAGTTCGTCATCGTGCGCCGCCCCGATGAAATCATCTACGGCCACGGCTTCGAGTCCAACCAGAAGTTCACGCAGTGGAAAATCCGAGCCATCGAAGGACGGATAAAGGCGGGGGATATGACGAAGGAATTGCGGAATTGAGTTTGCAGCTTGCCTGCCGAAGGCATGGTTCGACAGTGGGCAGTTGGCAGTCAGTCTTTGAGTTTGCAGTTCGACAGTGGGCAGTTGGTAGTCAGTCTTAGAGTCCACTAGTCAATGAGTCCGAAGCCAGCATTGGCTAATTGACTCATCAACTGCGAACTGACTGCCAACTGCAAACTGTCGAACTGCAAACTTTAAGGCAAACTGCAAACTAATATTTTACGCACACATTCTTCGCTTCCGTGAAAAATCGAAGCGCCTCCACGCCACCTTCCCTGCCTACGCCAGAGCTTTTCACCCCGCCGAAAGGCGTCCGCAAATCCCGCAACATCCAGCAATTTACCCAGACGATGCCCGATTGCAGGCACTCGGCCATGCGGGTTGCCCGGCTGATGTCCTGCGTCCAAAGGGTGGCGGCAAGGCCATACTCGGTACCATTGGCGAGGGCGAGTGCTTCCTCCTCCGTATCGAAAGGTTGGAGGGTGATTACGGGGCCGAAAATTTCTTCCTGATTGGTTCGGCAGGTATTTGGCAGCCCCTCTATGACCGCTGGACTGAGGTAATAGCCTCCGGCCAATTCGTCAGACGGCCTGACGATTTCGCCACCGCAGAGGATGATGCCGCCTTCTTGCTTCGCAATGTCGAGGTAGCCCATCACCTTGGCCCGGTGCTGCTCGCTTACGAGAGCGCCAAGGTCGTTTTCGGGGTCGGCGGGGTTACCCGTTTTCAGGGCTTTCGCTCGGCGAACGAGTTCGTCCCGGAATTTATCGTAGATTTTTCTTTCGATGTAAATCCTTGAACCACAAAGACATATCTGCCCATTATTGGCGAAGCTGGAGCGTACCGTCGTGCTCACGGCATCCTCAAAATTGCAATCGGCGAAAACGATATTCGGGTTTTTACCGCCCAGTTCCAACGACAGTTTTTTGAACATCGGTGCCGCCGTTCGGGCGAGGATGCGCCCCGTGGACGTGCCGCCCGTGAAGCTGATGGCCTTTGTTTTTGGGTGTTCCACAATGGCTTGGCCAGCCTTGGGGCCGAGGCCATGCACGATGTTCAGCACCCCGGCAGGCAGGCCAGCTTCTATGCAGATTTGCGACAGCAGGTAGGCCGTCATCGGCGTCAACTCCGAGGGTTTGGCCACCACGCAGTTGCCAGCAGCGAGGGCTGGCGCTATTTTCCAAGTGAAAAGGTAGAGCGGCAAATTCCACGGCGAAATACAGCCGACCACGCCGATGGGCTGCCGCAAGGTATAGTTCACCGCCTGCCCCTCCATCTGATGCGACTCGGCTCCGAAGTGCAGGATGGCCGTTGCGAAGAAGCGGATATTGGCCTGCGCCCGTGGGATGTCCACCGTGCGGGCAGTCGTTATGGCCTTGCCGCTGTCCCGGCTTTCGGCTTGCGCAAATGGTTCCAGCCGCTCCTCAATCATATCGGCGATACGGTGCAGAATGCGGTAGCGCTCGTTCACCCCGCAGCTCGACCATGCTGGAAAAGCTGCTTCGGCAGCAGCCACGGCGGCTTGCACGTCGCTGGCGTCGGAATCGGGGATGAGGGAATAGACCTTGCCCGTGGCAGGTTCGTAGTTGTCGAGCCAGGTGCTGCTTTGCGCAGCAACGAGTTGGCCATTGATATAGTTGTGGATTTTTTCCAAGGTAAAAAGCTTAGGTCTGCGAAAGTCGGCAATTTCTGGCTTTTTGGCGCAAGCCAAGTGCGTAAAAAACAAAAGCCCCATGCCTTTGAGGGCACAGGGCTTTTTATCGTTGAAAAATCGGCCTTCTTAGGCTTCTTCTTTCTTCTCGCTTTCGTCAGCAGCAGGAGTTTCGTCAGTTGCAACTGGCGCAGCCTCCTCTGTTGTTTCTGTTGCAGCAGCTACAGGTTCTTCGGCTGGCGTCGCAGTGGCTTCTTTGATGTCCTCTTTCATTTCCTCAATAGCCTCTTCGATTTTGTCACCAATTACCGAAGCTACGGCCTTTACCGTATCAACAATATCATCAAAAGACTCGCCCATGATGGTGCTGACCGCTCCGAGGATGGATTCAGATTTTGGTGCCTCGGCAGCAGGTGCTTCTTCTGCAACTGGCGCTTCTGCTACTGGTTCTTCAGTAGTTTCGGCGGCAACTTCTGGTTCGGCGGCTGGTGCATCGGCTGTTTTTGCAGCGACGATTTCCTCAGCAGCTTTGTCCAGTTTTTCCGAAACATCTTCACGAGCTTCGGCGGCGGCTTTTATTTCACCCACGATTTTTTCCTTGGCAGCTTCTTGCGCAACACGGCGAGCTTCTTTTTCCTTCAAGGAACCCAATCGCTTTTCAAGTTCGGCCTTGGTGGCGTTCATCTCGTTCAGCTTCTCTTCTTTGGAGCTGACCCGCTCTTCAATCATTTTGAGCTTGGCCTGACGGATTTGCGCCTCCAACTGACCATCGGTCGTATTGATTTTATGCGTCTGGAAGTCAAGGTCGCTGCGGTCACGGCGGATGGATTGCTCCATTTTATCAATGGCAGAAAGCAGGCCATCAAGGCGGCGTTGCACGCCTTGCAGTTGGGAGCCAGCGCTGTCTTTGCCACCAGCTTCCCCACCGGGTTTTGCACCAAAACGCTTTTGCTTAACGGCCTTGAAAGTGCCGTCCAGTTTGTCCCAAACCTTGTTGCGGTGCTCACGGGTGAGGGTTTTCGACTCCCTGAACATGCTCTGCAATTTCCTTAGTTCATCGAAAAGGACAGGCACACGGGCACCGCTTTCCATTTTGCGCTCCACTTCATCGAGGGCAGCAAAGAACTTGTCATGTGCATCTTTCGACAGTTTTTGAAACTCGTCGTCGAGCTTGGAGCGCATGGTTTTCATCTCCCCGAAAAGCTCGTTGAGGTTATTGCGAAGGCGGTCGGCGTGGTCACGGAAGAGATTGCGGTCACGTACTTGCTCTTGTACTTTGTCCCAGAACTCCTTGAGGCTGTCCCAAGTAGGCTGGTCGAACGCTTCGAGTTTTTTCACCCGCTCCTTTAGGTCGCCGAGTTGGTTCTCGTAAGACTCATTCAGTTTGGAGGAAAGCACAGCAAAATGCCACTCACTCTGTGCCCTTTGCACCACATCGCCACGCTCCACTTTGAGGTCATCGGGGAGCAAGCTGTCGCTAAGGCTAAGGTCACGTTCGAGGTGTGTGGTGGCATCGGTCAGTTCCATGCCGCTGCCGTCACGCCAATCCTTCATCATTTTCTGATAAAAGTCTTCGGTGGCTACCGATTCCGGGAAGGTCCAAATGTCAACTTTGTTTTCAGCCGCCCTAAGAGATACGGCAATCAAGCATTTTTCGTCCTGGGCGTTGCTGCCCCAAAGTACAAGTTTCGACTTCATGTTCAGTTTACGTTTAAGTTGTTGTCAGCAAAAAACTGTAATTGTAAATCGTTCAGTTTCAGCAATTTGAATGTAGTTGTAGATTCGTCCGCTCATCCAAGTTCGAGCCAAAAAACCCGAACAGTTTAATTTTTTTTGTAAAATTATGCATTTGCTTCAACCAAGGGCATTTTTTTGAAAAAAACTACACTTTTGGTTTGCCACAATACCCAACCCCCTCGCAGAACAAACAATTATGCAACAGCG
>JADLHE010000085.1 GCA_020848965.1 Saprospiraceae bacterium | reverse complement strand
CTAGGCGCATACCAAGCATAATCTGGGCTATGAGAAAGGGCATCCTGAATCGCAAAGATGTTGATGGAAGGGGCGTTCGCTTCGAAGGTGTATTCCCAGTTCTCCTCCGCATCCTCCGTTGGTACATCATCCAGCCAGTATTGGATAGAATATTTGTCGGGGTCGGTTTGAAGGACGTAGGTAATGGTCTTTGTTTCCTCGAAATTGAAATCGCCGATATTCAGTGTCAGCACATTGCCGTTCACTGTGGCAGGCACACTGGCCGAACCAGCCTTGTAGCTGGTGCCATCCGGCAATGCATCGGTGATAACCACGTTGGTACGTGGCTCCAATTTGCAGTTTGAAACGTTGACGGTGACGGTGATTTCGTCGCCCGCTTCGATGAAGTCTGTGACTGATTTTGTAACGGTCACTTCATCCCTGCATTCGCAAGGCACATCAAATGCTGCCACTTGGTCAGCAGCATCATCAGAAGAACCCTGGAGGGCACTTTCACCTGCTCCCCTGCGGCCAAAGACCTTCCAGATAAGGCATTTGTTGGCTCCGCCATACAGCGCTTGGTCGGCGGCAATAATGGCATCACGGCCATCCAAGAAGCCAGGGCTGCAAGGCTGATTTTTCATGCCTTCAAACACGAGCCTGATGGCCATATTGTTACCACCTGAACCATGATAGAGGTCTGGGTCCCAACCGTATTCTTCTACAAAGGCCCAATAAAGGTCCCAGGTCATGGCCGTCCAAACCTCGCCAAGAGCGTGTACTTCTGTATTGCCAGCCACATCGGCGTAGGTGAGTGGATTGATGGTCATATCAGTGGAGTATGGGTAGCGGCGAATGCCACCAGCATCGGGTGCGAGGCCAATGGCGTAGTTGCCGATGCCACGTTTGTCGGCACCTGCATCGCCTGCTTCTACGGAAGTCACCAAAGAGAACCAGTCACTCCAGCCTTCGCCCATTTGCTCTGCATTGCCTAGGCAACCAGCATTGCTTGGCCCGCCCGTCAAGCGGGTAGAAATGCCGTGGCCGTATTCGTGGGCTACAATCCCGTTGTCCAAGTCGCCATCCAATTGGCTTGGGCCACCGCCTGTAGTAGGCAATTTGATAGAGGCTATCAAACCATTGCCCGCAAATTGGCGGATGGTTTGGCAATGAACGGAAGTAAGCATGACCACAGGAATGTTCACCTGAGCACCTGAAGCGCCCGCCGCCATACCAATGGTCGCATCTTCAAAATTGCAAATGATAACGCCAATGGCACCAACGTTTTGCGCAGCAAGCGCCTTGAAGCCGAACTCGCAACCGCCACGGTCTATCAGGGCGATTTTACCGTTCAAATCTGCGCCATTCACTATTTGGTCGCAAGCGTCGGTGAAAAGGTCGTTGGCCAATGCATCTTCTACGATGACGACCTCACCTTGCACACCTGTATCGGAAGCATAAGCACCTGCGCCCCAGCCCGTTCCCGGTTGTTGAGAGGAATATGGCCCAGACACAGACGCTGGTTCCAATACGTTGAATATCTCCAAAGAGCCGCCTGCGCCCCAAAGGAACATCTGCATGGCACCACTGTTGCCATCTGGTGGAGTGGCAAAATTGGCGTTGTCCGTGCCAGAACCGTCTTGTGCTTGTGCAAGCACATAGTCGTTGCCAGCACCGCCATTGCCGTAGTTATTGGCTTGGAAGTTACCAGCTGCTTCATCAAAACCATAGTTATAGGCGAAGTCGTGCATGACGTTGTTCCAGTAGAACAGGTTTACCACGGCTGCATTGGTATAGACTGTTGGCTCGGTAGCTGGGTCAAATGGAAAGTCAAAAACCAAGCTAGCGCCGCCGTCCGGCTCGTTGTCAGCTGGGACATCGTCCGCATCACTGTCTTCATAGGCATGCACGTTGTTGCCCCTTGTAACAGTGTATTCAGCACCCGGTTGGCCATTGGTGTCGTGCCAAGCATAAGGGGAAGCACCGGGGTCGTGCGGGTCAACGACCAATTGACGAGCGCCATGTATCGGGCTTTCTATCGGCCAAGGCCAAATATTATAGGTACCCTCTGCGGCAGCGCTCATGCTTGTCGCTTGGTGGCTGGTTTCGTGGTGCTCCGTTGCTTCGCAATCGTTGTGAGCATGCCCAAATGACAAGCCGTCCACTTTGCAATAGACCGTCCAGTTGGTTTCGTCAAGGATGCTACCGACAACGGCATCCACCCTTGTGCTCCACATATCGGAGGATTTGAGCGGGGCAATGGCCACGTCCCAAGCCAGCAGAACGGCGTCGCCATAAGGCTGGTAGCTCAAGCGGGCTTTGATGTCTTGCTTCGCAATATTGCCTTTGTCAAAAACGAGGAAGCCCTTTTCATCCTGACCTTTGGCACGCAATGGCTCATAAGGCAGTTGGAGGTGCTCCATCAATTTAACAATGGCTGCTTCCGCAGACAGTACGGGCATTGTCGTGTTGACTTTGCCCGCCAAATCAACCACAAAGCGGCGACCTGCATGAAAGACCTTGCCCTCTTTGGTGATGGCAACGTTGATAAGGGCATTGTAAACCCCGATTCCTTTGTGGGCTTGCAGGAAATACACCCTGGAAACTCCGGTGGATTGGTCGGTGTACTGATCGCTAACGACCATGCCGTCAACGTCCTGAGCCGTTAGCCCCCAATCAGCGTAGTGCGTGCGGACATGCTCCGTAGCGATGTCGAGTGGGGTACGCTGCTGTGCAAATGCTGCCGCACCTGTAACCAAGCATAGCAACATCATAACGAATTGCTTCGTAAACTTCAATTTCATACTGGATGGATTTGTGAAACAAGGAAAAATTGTACTGGACAAAACAAAATACAGGAGCTTCAGAGGCTTGCCTCTTCCTATCTGGTCACTCTTATTTTCTGTTTTGCCACAATGGTCATTCGATTGGTAGCAAATGTAATAGCTGCGCCATCATTGCGAAGCAAGAAACTCAAAAAATAAAAGGCAGGTGACAAATAAAAAGGAATGAGGGACTAGGGATGAGGAGTGAAACTAAACCGCATCATCCCTCATCCCTAGCCCCTCATTCCTTATCGTTCACTCTTCTTCTTCACGGGCTTGCCGTCCACGGCGATAAGGTAGCCGCCCATGGCCTTCTTCCCATTGCTCCCGCTGCTGCTCGCTATCACGTTCGTAGGCTTTGATGACCTCTTTCACGAGGCGGTGTCGCACCACGTCCTCCACGCCGAGGCGGATGACGGTGATTCCTTCGATGTCACGCAGGATGTCAATGGCTTTGCGCAGGCCCGATTTTGTGTTCATGGGCAGGTCAATTTGCGTGAGGTCGCCCGTGATGATGGCCTTGGCCGTGGGGCCAAGGCGAGTGAGAAACATCTTGATTTGAAGGGACGAGGTGTTCTGCGCTTCGTCGAGGATGATGAAGGCATTGTCCAGCGTCCGGCCCCGCATATAGGCCAGCGGTGCAATCTCGATGACCCGTGTTTCCATGAAATACTTGAGCTTGTCGGCGGGTATCATGTCGTCGAGGGCGTCGTAGAGGGGGCGCAGGTAGGGGTCAATTTTCTCTTTGAGGTCGCCGGGCAGGTAGCCGAGGCTCTCACCTGCCTCCACTGCCGGGCGGGTCAGGATGATTTTCTTGACGAGGCGGTTCTTCAGCGCCCGAACGGCCAGGGCCACGGCAGTGTAGGTTTTGCCCGTGCCCGCAGGGCCTACGGCAAAAACCACGTCGTTGTGCTCGCTGGCATCCACGAGTTTTTTCTGGTTCAGGGTCTTTACCCGGATGACTCTGCCGTCGGTGCCATGCACGAGCACTTTTCCAGCGGCATCGTTCAGGTGTGGGGTGAACGGGGCAGCCCCTTCGAGCATCAGCTCTTCCACGACCTGCACGGGCAGTGACTTGCGCTCCCGCAGCAGCCGAACCATTTGCTCGAACTTGCCTTTGGCGCCTTGGGTAAATTTCTTTTCTCCTACGAGTTTTAGATTGCTGCCCCGTGCCGTGATGCTGATGTCTGGGAAGGCTTTGCGGAGCAGGTTGAGTTTGATGTCGTTTTCGCCGTAAAGCTCAACGGGGTCAAGATCTTCGATGGTCAGGATGATTTCGCTCAAATGGTTGAAACCGCTAGACGGTGGTTGGTGGACGGTGGTCGGTTGGGACAAACCCAAGCTGGCCCCCTTCCGGGTTTTAATTTAATTGGGGTTGCCCCCGTTTGAAAGAATGCGTTGGCAAGTTGCCAATCATTTGGCTATCGCCTTTAAAAATTCGGCTACTTTTGTCCGTAAAATTAGACGTTTGCACAAATTGAGCGCCTAAATTTTTAGACGCCAATAAACTCCAAGTTTTGGCAAAAAGTTCAACCCCATTTTTTTAAACAGACATGCAAATCGTAAGCTTAACGACGGACTTTGGGCTGGACGACTACTACGTGGCCCTGATGAAGGGAGCATTGCTGCGGCAAAATGCCACCCTCCAAATCGTTGATATTTCGCACAATATCAAGCAGTTCGACATCGTGCAGGGTGCTTTTGTGCTGAAAAACACCTACCCCAGCTTCCCAGAAGGCACCATCCACGTCATCACCGTGAACAACAGCCAAGAGGGGCGGTCGTTTATCTGTTTTCAGCAAGAAGGGCAGTATTTCATCGGCCCGGACAATGGCGTTTTTTCGCTCATTTTCCCGAACCTGCCCGATGCCTGGCGCCTCGACCCCGTGGAGGAAAGCCCGTTTTCTATTCAAACAGCCATTGCCGAAGCCGTGGCGCATATTGCCGCAGGCAAGCCCATTTACGAGGTTGGGTTGCCCGCTGGGGAGGTGGTGCAGCGCATTGCTTTGCAACCCGTCATCAGCACCTCGCAAATCCGTGGCTCGGTCATCTATGTTGACCATTACGAGAACGTGACCATCAATATCACCAAAGAGTTGTTCGAAAAAGTGCGGAACGGCCGCCGCTTTGCCGTTTTTTTCAAGCGCAACGACCCGATTACCATCCTCTGCCAGCACTACACAGACGCCCCCGTTGGCGAACCACTTTGCCTTTTCAACGCAGCTGGCCTGCTCGAAATCAGCGTGAGCATGGGCACGGCCAGCAGCCTGCTTGGACTGAAACTGGATGATATGGTGCAGGTGGACTTTATTTAGAGGGTGAGAGGGTGAGAGTGAGAGGGGTGAGAGAGTGAGAGAGTGAGGCTTCCGCTGTAATCCCATTAATCATTTTCCATTTATCATTGACCATTAATAAAGCATGGCAGACAAAAAGAAATACTACGTCGTCTGGCAGGGGCATAACCCCGGCATTTATGACAGTTGGGACAAATGCCAACAGCAAATCAAGAACTACCCCAATGCCAAGTATAAAAGCTTTGGCAGCCGGGAAGAAGCTGACATCGCCTTTGGCGGCAACTACGCCCAACACATCCAATTTAAGGCTCCATCAAAACCTGGACAAACCACGGCCCCCCAATCCGCAATCCGCAATCCCAAATCCGCAATCGTATGGGATAGCATCTCCGTGGACGCCGCCTGCTCCGGCAACCCTGGCGTGATGGAGTACCAAGGCGTGGACACCCGCACCAAAACCCCCATTTTCCATCAAAAACATCCGCTCGGCACGAACAATATCGGTGAGTTCCTGGCCATCGTGCATGCCCTTGCCATGTTCCACCAACAGGGCAAGGACACTCCCATCTACACCGACTCCCGCACGGCCATTGGCTGGGTGAAACTGCGGGCGTGCAAAACCAAACTGGTGCGCAACGCCAAGACGGAAAACCTCCACCAAATCATCGCCCGTGCAGAAAACTGGCTCAAAACCCATACCTACAAAAACCCGATTTTGAAATGGGAAACGGAGGATTGGGGGGAGATTCCGGCGGATTTTGGGAGGAAGTGAGGGGCTGGATTTTTTGAGTTTTTTTGATTTCAGATATAAGATGTACGATATAAGAATTAAGATTGCTCCGCACGTTGTGAACGCCACCGTAAATCGAAATTCATCAAATCGCCAATGAAATCTAAAATCTGAAATCTTACATCTTATATCTGAAATCAAACTGCTACAATAGCAAAACCAAACCAGCACATGAATCTTTTCGGTAGAATTTTCGGAACTAAACCTCCCCCTGTATCCCCGCAAATCCGCTTCGGGCGCTACACGGACAGCAACCGCAATGCCGCACAGGAGGCGGCATTCGATGCGGCGCTGAAGGACTTCGTGAAGGAGAACTACCTCTCTGCATACGTCCTTTTCTTCGATTATTTGCTGGATGGGGAAGAACAAAACCTGCGGGCTTGGGAGGAGCGGGGCGAGTTGCGCTTCGAGTTTTTCCAAGGCTCCAAAAAGATTGCGGGCTTTGCAAATACCCGGAAATTCTATGCGGAGGCCCGCATTGCGAAAGCAAATGTGCTGCAATCCAGTTTCATGCGGCGACTGTTGGAGGCAAATTTTGAGCTGAAATACAGCCGCTTCGCCCTCACACCCGAAGATGAAATTACCATCGTCTTCGATACCCATACTGCCGATGGCTCGCCGCACAAGCTCTATGCAGCCTTGAAGGAATTAGCCACCATTGCTGATAAGCACGACGATATTCTCGTGGATGAGTTTGAGGCGCTGGAAATCACCGATTTCAACGTTCGACGGGAACTGCCCGCCGAGGAAAAAGCCACCAAAATCAACTATTTGCGGAGCGAAATACAGTCAGTTTTCGATGAAATTGACGGGGGCAAACTCCCCGCCGACCAATACCCCGTGGCCTATACCTACCTGCTGCTCGACCTCTGCTACCGACTTGATTACCTGACCAAGCCGGAGGGTTTTACGATGGAAACACTGGAACGAATTGACCGAATGACCTTCGAGCAGGACGGCAAGAACGCCGCCGAAAAAAACCAGTCGCTGCGCAAGGAGTTCCAAACGCTCCTGGAGCGCCCTACCGAAAAACTGGCCAAGGAACTGTACGAAGTGAGCGCCACTTTCGGCATCACGCCGCCCATTGACCACCAAAAACTGATGGTGCTGATTGACCAAGAACTGCCCAATATGCGCTGGTACGCCGACAACGGCCACGACCGCATCGCCCAAGCCATTCCCAGTTTCATCGTGGGCCGGGGGCTGTTCAGTTTTGCATTGCCGCCGCCAGACAAGGATTTCTTCCATTTGCTGATGCAAATCCTCGAATCCGATTATTTCCTCAGCCTCGGCTTCCAGCCTTTGGCCCCGGCCGGGCTTTTGGATGAAAAAGCCATCAAACTGGCCATTCGCAGCATCGTGGGCAAGCACAGCGACGAGTATCCTCGCCTCGCATTCGACCAAAAGCAGTTGAATTTCCAAAATGTGCCGGAATTCGCCGCCTCTTACTTAACCGTGGTGAGGAATTTGGACATGGGGAAGGGGTGAAGAAGTTTTGAGTTAAGAGTTTTGAGTTGACACAAAGACTTGGTATTCAATGCTTTGCAAGAAACGATTTACAAGCTATAATTAGCCCTTCCCTTTTTTCAACTGCTTTTCATAGGCCGCCAATTCCGCAAGCCGCTTGGTGGCATACTGCTTTTGCACGGGGTGTTTGCCCGCCTCCTTTTCCAAAAATTGCTTGAAAAGCTCGACAGCCTTGCGCTTGTCTTTGGCATTCAATTGGTCGAAAGCCGTGGCCATATCGAAGAAAATGACGGGGTCAGCGTTCTCGTTTTCCTGCGCCAATTCGTAGAATTTCAGGGCCTGTTTATAGCGTTCCTGCTGGTTCATCACATCGCCCATGACTTGGTAATAAAAGCCAATATTGTCGGACTGCCCCGCCTTCACGGCCATTTCATACTGCTGAAAACCCAGTTCCAGGCTATCCATTTGCTGGTAACAGCGACCCAAGAAATAGTGCAGGCGCTCGTTGGGCTTGTCGCTGCGCTGCATCAAGTAGTGGAACCAAGGCAAGGCGGCTTCATTGCTGTCCAATTGCGTCAGCGAATAAGCCAAGAGGGGCAAGTAATTCAGGCTGGTATCTCCAAGGCCAAGGGCCGTTCCGAACCGGGGCAGCACCTGGTCGTACTGCTTCCGGGCGTATTTCAGTTTCGCCGATTCATAGAGCAGGCGCAGGTTCTGTTGCTGCTTGCGCAATGCGGCATCCATCAGGCTGTCGGCATAGGGCAACTCGCCGACTTCGGTGAGCAGTTTGCAAAAAGCAATCACTGAAACCTGGTCGTTGGGGTTCAAACGCAGGGCGTGGTGGTAGTGCCGGATGGCCGACTCCGTGCGGCCAAGGTTGCCGCTGAGCTGCCCGGCAAGCCGCCGATAATAGCCGTTCGTGGAATCCAAGTGAACGAGCGCCTCAGCACGGCCAAGCGCCGAACGGTAGTCGAGCAATTGCTCCTCGATGGTGGCCAAGAGGTTCAGCGTGGGCACGTGGGCGCTGTCCCGCTTTAGCACTTCTTTCAAGAAAAAACGGCCTTCCTGCAAATTGCCCATCTGGTAGTAGCATTGCCCCAGTTTTTCGAGGAAAAGCTGGTTGTCGGGGGCGCTGCGGTGGCATTCGTAGAGGATGGGCAGCGCCTCGTTGTAACGGTAGTTCTGCACGGCAGCGAGGGCCGATTGGTAGAGGGAATCGAGGTTTTGCTGCGCAAAAAGCGGGCATTGCGGCAGCAAAAAAAGCCAGAAAATGTAACGAAAAACTAGGTTCATGGGGCGAATTTAAGCAAATGACTAAATTTTAGGCTGTTTGACGTATTTTTTAGCTAAAATTAATTGAAACAAAAAAAGCCGGACAACACTCGCTGCCCGGCTTTTCCATTTTCAGGAATTGGTTCGGCTTATTTCACCGCCCCACTGTCCGTAATGGCCACCATAGCAGAAGTTTTGCCGCTTTGGCTGCCTACGGCCTCCATTTTCTTCACCACATCGAAGCCTTCGACAACTTGGCCGAAGACCACGTGGCGGCCATTGAGCCAAGGCGTTTGGATGGTGCAGATGAAGAACTGTGAGCCGTTGGTGTTCGGGCCGGCGTTGGCCATGCTGAGGATGCCGGGGCCAGCGTGTACGCCAGCTTTGCCGCTGAAGGTTTCATCGGCGAATTTGGTGCCATAGATGCTCTCACCGCCAGAACCTACGCCGTGGGTGAAGTCACCGCCTTGGCACATGAAATTGGGGATGATACGGTGGAAAATGCTGCCTTTGTAATGGAGCGGCTTACCCAAGGTGCCCACGCCTTTCTCGCCTGTGCAAAGGGCACGGAAGTTCTCGGCAGTTTTGGGGGCAGCGTCGGCAAAGAGTTCGAAGACGATGCGGCCAGCAGCTTCGCCACCGATGCTGATGTCAAAAAACACCTTCGGGTTGGCAGGATTTGGCGTTACGGGGGGAGTGTACGTTGCTGTCATAGTTGGAGTGGTTGGTGTCTGTGCATGAAGGGAAGTAATGCCAAAGGCAAGTACAAAAAGGCTTGCGAACAATGCGGTGCTTACTTTTTTCATGTATTGATTAATGGTTTGATAGCTGGGCAACCGAAAATAGGCGATGTGCAATTTTCAAATTTCCCAATTTATGATTTCCTGATTTCCCTTGTTTCACGGATTCGGGTTCCTCCGCCCGGCTTTGTCGGCAGCCGGGTAGCCGTTTTTTGAGCGCACAAAGATAATGGCTTGCGCAATGGGTGTTTTCAAATATTTTGTGAATGAAGTTAAAGATATCTTGAACCTTGCGAAATTGACGGTGTAAGAATTTCCGACCAGGGAATAGGGGAGCTTACAACCTCCCTGCATCCTACTAACATCCTTAGCTTTAATCTCAGCGAAAATCCAAATTTCACCCGACTGTTTTTTTCACCTGACTAACATCCGCTTTATGAAGACCCGACTTTATCTGCCATTCCTTGGCATGGCCTTCGCATTTTTGTTTGCTGCGCAACAGGCCAGTGCCCAAAACCAAATCTCCGGTACCATCACCAACGCCAAGGGCGATGGCGTTTTCTACGCCACCATTGCCGTGTACAAGCAGGCCGACAGCACCATCCTAAAAGGCGAAGTCTCCGATGCCAACGGCAAGTTCAGCCTCAAGGACATCCCCGATGGCCAATACTTCCTCGAAGTGAGCATGTTGGGCTTTTTGGATGAAAAACTGAGCGACATCAGCTTCCCTCGTGACAACCGGAAGAACTTCGACTTCCAGCTCGACGAGGAGGCGCAAAGCCTTTCCACCGTCACCGTCACCGCCAAGGCCCCGCTACTGGAACAACGGGCCGACCGCCTCATCGTGAACGTGGAAAACAACATTACCAGCCTGAACCTGAATCTGTTGGATGTGATGAAAAAAGTGCCGGGCGTCCTCGTCGTCGGCGACAAACTGCGCATGGCCGGACAAAGCAACGTCACCATTTTGCTAAATGGGAAAACCACGAAGTACATGGATGTGGATGCCTTGCTCAAGGACATCCCCGGCGACAATATCAAGCGGGTGGAGGTCATCCACCAGCCCGGTGCCGAGTTCGAAGCGGAAGGCACTGGTCCTATCATCAACATTATTACGAAGAAAAACAGCCTTTTCGGCACCAACGGCAGCCTCAATGCTGGCGTCGGGACGGGGCATAATTGGCGCTACCGCACCAACCTGAACCTTAGCCACTACCAAGGCAACCTGAACATAAACGGCGGTGTTGGTCTAGGCCGCAATGCCTGGTACGAACAGCTCGACCTCATCCGAAAGGTCGGCGACGATACCTACACGCAGACCTCCCGCAACACCAACCCCAGCGATTACTTGCAAGCCAACCTCGCCCTCGACTGGGACGTGACCAGCCGCCACCGCCTCGGTTTCTCCAGCCGATGGAACGGCAACCGTCGTGACTACACCATCAAGAATGTGACCGACGTGGACTTCGCCGATTCCAATGACGGCGACCTGCAACTGCTCACCGACAACCAGCGCAAAGGCGACTGGAACATGCTCGCCGTAAACCCCTACTACAGTTTCGAGATTGATACCAATGGCCAAAAACTGAACTTCGATGTGAACTTCGTCCGCATCCGCAACGACATGTCCAATTTCTTGCAACCGGTAGAGGTGAACTACGGTGTGTCCTTCCCGCAGCAATACTACGAGCAGCCCGGCAACACGGAGATTTACACAGCCAGCCTTGATTACACTTATCCGCTCACGAAGGATGTCAAACTACTAGCCGGTGGCCGCTTCAGCACCGCCGACCTCGACAACGACCTGCGTTCGTTTTTGAGCGATTCAGCAGGCGTTTTGGAGCCGAATCTTTTGCAGAGCAACCACTATATTTTCACGGAAGACATTTGGGCGGGTTACGGCAAGGTGGATTGGAAGGCAGGCAAATGGTCGGGTACTGCGGGCCTCCGCTATGAAGATAGTCAGAGCACGGGCTACTCCGTCACCCTCGACTCCACCCAGAATCGGCACATCGGCAAGCTGTTCCCCAGCGCCAGCCTGAGCAGGAGTTTGGGTAAAAAACTGGGGGCTGCCATTGCCTACAGCTATCGAATTGACCGCCCGCATTACGGCGATTTGAACCCCTTCGTTTTTTACCTCGACAGCTACACCTCTGAGCGGGGCAATCCGCAATTACGTCCCTCGCTCACGCACAGCACGAAGTTCAGCCTGCTTTTTGAGAACCAACCTTTCTTCAATATCGAGTACAAGCAGACCAGCGACGCCACGCAGCAGGTCATCCAACAGAACGACGATACTGGCGAAGCTTTCCAGACCAAAGTAAACTTGGAGTCGTTCAAAATCTGGAACATCAGCCTGTTTTTCCCCCTCAGTTTTATCCCAAAAGTGAATGGCTACGGTGGCATCATAGCCAACTATGGCAAGTACGATTCGCCCTATCTTGACCAACAGTTTCGGCAGTCGAAATGGGACTACACAGCCTTCCTGAACGCCAGTTTCACCCTCCCCTGGAAAATTGACATAGAGTTAAACGGCTGGTGGAACAGCGGTGCACTGGAAGGCATCCTAAACTCAGAGTGGCTTTTCGGTACCGATGTGGGCGTTAGCCGCAAATTTTTTAAAGAAAAACTAAAGGTCAGCATAGGGGTGGAGAACCCCATTAACCGCTTTTACCACGGCAGCGTCACCTATTCCAATATCCGATTAGATGCGGTCAACAAATGGGATGCCCCGGTTTATAATTTCCAGATGACCTACAAATTCGGCAACCAGCACATGAAGAGCAAGAGCGGCCACAACAGCAGCGCCGAAGATGTGATAAAGCGGGCGCAGCAGAATTGAGGCTAGATGCGTAGCGTTTTTTCAAAATGTCATGGAACTGGCCGAAAGTATCCTCCTGTTTTAATTCAAAAAACACTATTTTTGAAATAAAATCAACCAAAGGCACAATCCATGCAACTGCAACATCCTGATTATCAAAGAATTACCATAAACCCTGAAGTTTGTTTCGGAAAACCTTGCATTAGAGGCATGAGATTTCCGGTATCTACGCTTTTAGGCTATTTAGCTTCTGGAATGTCAATGGAAGAATTGATAACTGACTTCCCGTTTTTAGAGAAAGCTGACATTTTAGAGGCGCTTGCGTTCGCTTCCAGAACGATGGACGAAAAAATGTTGCCTTTAAAACAAGCCAGAGCATGAAATTCCTTTTGGATGTCCACATGCCTCCAAGGCTTGCTCGAATGTTATTTGGCTTAGGGCACGAATGCAGATTGGCCACTCAAGTCACTATCGAGTCTGCGCCAGATATTGAGCTTGTGAGCATCGCTCGACAAAACGATGAGACCATCCTGACCCATGACCTTTATTTTGGAACACTATTGTCATTTAGTGGTGCAACGAAGCCTTCTGTGGTAATTTATAGGTTTCAAGAAATAAACGCTGATATTTTCTTCTCACTTTTAGTTGATAATTGGGCGGCTATTGAATCTGCTTTGGAAACTGGCGCAATTGTCATCCTTGAACCTAGTTCCATTCGGATACGGGCCTTGCCGATAAAGAAATAATGTCAATCAGCCACTCTTAGCGCATCACCGTCACCCCGCCTTCTTTAAAAATCTCCACTTCCCGGCCACAGATGGTCAGTTTTGCATGGAGGTACCAAGCCACTACGCCCACGTCCATGAGTTTTTCTTGGTAGAAGCCGTCCCAGCCGTTGGTGGGGTCTTGACTGATGAACAATTGATTACCCCAGCGGTCGAAAACCAAGAACTCAAATTCTTGGAAATCAACGCCTTGTGCGGGATAGGCTTTGAAAACATCATTGATGCCATCGCCATTTGGTGAAAACGCATTGGGCACATAAACCTGCTCGGCGGGGGTGTCGTCGCCCCAATGAACCGTGATTTCTTGCGATTTCGTGGTACAATCATCCGTTATTTGAACGAGGTAAAGGCCGCCTTCCTTGGCATGGAACCAGTCTTTGGTCGAGCCATCCTGCCATTGCCAATGCAGCGGGCCATGATGGGAAAGCACCAACGGGCGCAGCGTGACGCTTGGCTCATCGCAGGGCAAAACATAGTTTGGCACTTCCAAAACCAATTCATCAAATGCCTGAATTTCAACCCATTGCGAAGCAATGCAGCCATGTACGTCCCGCACTTGCACTTGGTATTCGCCTTGCGGCAATGCATCGAAAACGGTCTGGTCGGTGAAAGTGGATTCATCAAGGGCGGCAGTTAAGGGCGCATCGCCCGCAGTTAATTCCAATTCGATGGAGCCATCCGAAGTGCCGGGGCAAATGGACGTTGCGAACGCCTCAAATGCAATGGCTGGGTATGCCAACACGGTCAGATTGACCAAGGAATCACAGCCGTTTTCGTCCTGAAAAACATAGTTGCGCTGGTCGCCGGGCCAGAGCGTTTCGCCGTTGTAAACCAAGGAGTCGCCGGGGCAAAGAAACTCCTGCATGACCGTCGGGGAGCCTGCTTGGAACAGCCCAACCGTGACCGTCACGATGGAATCGCAGCCGTATTGGTTTGGAAAAACAAAGCTTGCCGTATCGCCCGGCATCAGGTTTTGGCCATTGTAGATGGTCGGCTCGCCGGGGCATGACATAAGCTCAATCAACTGATTTTCAACGAGATAAGGATTGACGGTAACCGTCACCACAGAATCACAACCGGCAAAGTTTTGCAAAACGAAAACCTGCGTTTCACCCACTGCCACCATTTGCGAAGCAAAGGCCACCGAATCGCCGGGGCAGCCAAAGAGCACAATCGTGCTGTCGAGGTTGGAGGGGCAAAGGTTCTTCACCAGAAACTGTACACTGTCCTGCGCATCGCAGCCAGCCAAATTGGCGGAGACCATGAAAATAATCGGTTCAAAATTGCTGGCCAAACTGGCCGTGTCCAGTTGCACCATGTAAACCTCGGAGGGAATGCCCTCAAAATCAAAACTGCCCGAATTGGCGCTGTTCTCAGTACCCAACAATTGCCCATTTTGCGAAAGCAACACCCCTACCCCATCCAGTGGCGTGTCGGCGGGGTCAATTTGACCATTGCCATTTTCATCCACCCAGACCGTGCCGACGATGTCGCCCGTGGGCGCTTCCAAACTGAGGGAAAGCAGGCCCGAAAGGTTCACGCAACCATGTTCGCTCGTCATCTGAACTTGGTAATCGCCGCTCTCGGTAGCCGTTGGGTTGGCCAGTTTCCCATTGGGCGCAGGCACGGCCACGCCATTTAAAAACCATTGATAATCAACTACTTCCGGCAATTGAGGCAAACATATTTCCGTTGGGTTGCAGCGGGTATAGCAGCCCGCTGGCACGCTGCCCGCACTCGGGGCATTGTGGATTTCAATATCGTTGCTCTTGGCCTTGCAACCGAATTGGTTGGTGGCCACCACGAGGTAACTGCCCGCCGCTGCGGCAACCATGGAGGTGCTGTTGGCCCCCGTGTTCCAGAGGTAGGTATAGTCGGCTTGGGGGTTCACCACACTGAAGGTTGCCACCGTGCCATCGCAAAGCGGGCCAGCAGGAAAACTGGTGATGGAAACGGAAGTAGGAGCACCGTTCACCGTAACGGGAAAGGGGCCTTCCACGCTGGTACAACCCGTTTCAATATCCGTGACGGTGACGGTGAAATTGTGTTGCCCAGCGGGCAATAAGCTACCATCGGCCTCCGAAAACAAGAGTTCATCGCCCACCGTGCCATTGCTCCACTCGTAATGGTATTTCGAATCGCCGTTCATTTCAAGGTAAACCTCCTCGCCTTCGCAGGTCGTGTAGCCTTGGTCGAAATAGGCCACGGGCTGCCCGTCCTCGTTCCGCTTCACCGCCCGAATGGTTGCCACCGGGCCAGGTATCACCTCCAAAATCACAGATTCCGGTTTGAGCACGCAGCCTTCCGAATCGGTGACGGTCACGCTGTAAACACCTGCTGTTGAGGTACTTATGCTCGAACTGGTAGCGCCGTTTGACCATAACCAACTGCTGCCGCCCGATGGTGCTGTGAAGGATACTTGCACGTCTTCGCAAACCGGGTCGGGGTCTTTCGGCGTGATGCTGCCCGCAAGTGTATTGGCCTCGATGGCCACATTGGCCGAATAACTGGCCGTGCAGCCATAGATATTGGCGGCAGTGACGGTAACTTCATAGACATCGGGAGCGGGATAGGCGTGCCAAGTAGTCGGATTTTGCGAAGCATTGCCTGCACCGCTGCCTGCGTCGCCAAAGTTCCATGCATAGGAAATGGCACCATTGGAACCCAATGCCATGAATTGGAGGGCAGCCGCTTCGCAATTGGCAGCCGGGGGGTCGAAGCTGACGGACGGGAAGCCGTGCACTGTTACGCTTTTTGCGAAGCTGACCACACAACCCGCTGTGGATGTGATAGTTAGCGTGGCCGTATAAGTACCCGCTTGGGCATAAACATGCTTTGGGTGCTGCGCAACGGAGCTGTTTTCAGCACCGCTGGCTGGGTCGCCGAAGTCCCAAGCCCAGTCAGCGATGGATGTTTCGGGCAGGAAAGTGCTCAGGTCGGTGAACTTGGTGGGCAAGCCAACGCAGCTTTCTACCACGTCGAATTTTGCGGCAAACGGCATGCTCACGAACTCGTCGTGAAAAATGAGGCAGCCAATGGGGCTATTTGGATTGTTTTGGTCGGCCACCCGTCCCCATAAGCGCACGAGGTAGTAGCCCGGCTCATCGAACAAGAAAACGGGCGATGCCTCATTGCTGCCGTACCAAGCCCCCGTGAGCGGGTCGGCCACTTGCCAGTACTGCGAATTGGCGAAAAAATTCGCTGAGTAGTTGAGCAAACGAACCGAATCGCAAGTGCTAAGTGGTTGATAATCAAAGGAAAGCTCATTGGTGGGGACGCACTGCTGCCCACTGCCCGGTGGCGAAGGTGGGCCTGAGCCGCCGCCGCCACTTGATGGGCAATCTTCAATCGTAATGGGCGTAGAAAGAAAGCTACAGCCCCGCTCATCGGTCACTTGCACCCGATAAGTACCGGGTTGGGTAGCGTCAAAAGTCGGTTGATTGGCGCCAATTGGTTGGCCATTGCGCAGCCACTGAAAATCGTATCCGTCCTGCGTTTGCAGGGCTGTCAGTTTTATAAAGCCTGAACAAATCTGTGTGGCCGTCGCCACGATTTTGGTCGTTGGGGCAGGCAACTCGGCGATGAAAAAGCTGCCGCTCGATTGACAACCCGCCGCATCCGTCACCACCAAACTATAGTGGTCGGAGCCAAGGCTGGGCGAGGGCAAAGTGCTGATGGTGTTACCGTTGCTGTTTTTCCATGCAAATTCCGTGAAATTGCCCAGCACGGCTACCGTGGCCGTGGCGTTGGGGCAAAGCGAGTCGGGGTAGCTGATTTGCGGTGCAATGGGCGTGGTGATTTCAACCGGAAAGACCGTTTCCACCCCACAGGCTTGGAGCACAAGCGAGGCCATACCGGGCGTTTGCCAAAAGACCTGAACCGCTGCACTGCCTTGGCCGGAGAGCACCGCTCCAGCGGAGTTTGGCTCTATACGCCATTGATAATCAATGCCTTCGAACTGCTCGGTGGTGTAGGTCTCCTCGCTTTCCTTGCAAAGCGATGCTGGGCCACTGATTTGGAGGGCGGGCAATGGCTGCACCACCAAGGTCGCCACGGGCGATTGGCAACCGGGGCCTGTGCCGTCGGTTTGTTGCAGGCTTAGTTCATAGGGTGGGTTGGGGCCCCATTTCACGATGATGCTACTGCCCGTTTTAATGGAAGTATTGCCCCCGTTTTTTATAAACCATTCAAATTCAGCGCTTTGCAAACTGCTTTGAGCGCTATATGTGTAGATTTCCGTGGGGCATATTTCGATTTTGCCATCAATACCGGGGGCTGGTGGCAGTGCCAATAAAGTGACCGGCAAGCCTGCGTCGGCACTGCAAGAGGCTGCGTTGTTGAGTGGAATGGCTTTAATGGTATATTGTCCGGGAGGGAAGTTCCAAACTG
>JADLHE010000084.1 GCA_020848965.1 Saprospiraceae bacterium | reverse complement strand
CATTGACCTGACAACCAGTGGCGGAACGGGTGCGCTCAGCTACCACTGGAGCAATGGGGCCGCTACCCAAGACATTTTTGGCCTGACAGCAGGCACCTACTCGGTTACCATCAGCGATGCCTCTGGCAGTTGCCCGCTCGTCAAATTTTACGAAGTGACCGCCCCAAGCGCCATGAGCCTCTCCGCAAACGTGGAGGACATGCTCTGCCCTTATTTTGCCAACGGCTCCATCGAACTCTTGGTGGGCGGCGGCGAAGCGCCTTTCAGCTACCAATGGAGCAACGGGAAGACACAGCGCATCCTCCAGGACCTTTACCAGGGCAGCTATTCCGTAACCGTCACCGACGGGGCAGGCTGTACCAGCACGGCCAGTTTTGAGGTGGAAAACAACAACTCCATCATGCCCGTGGTCATGGTCACCAACTCCTCCAACCCCGGCAAGGCCGATGGCTCCCTCATGATGTCAGCCATCAACGGTGGCACGGGGCCGTTCAGCTTCGCTTGGAACAACGGGGCCACCACCATGAACCTGATGAACCTGCTGCCCGGCGACTACGTCGTCACCATCACCGATGGGCTGGGCTGCCAGCACGTGTTTGGCTACGAGGTTTTCGGGCTGTTCACTACCACCGTTGAGGCTGGAAGCAGCTTAATGGACGTGAAGGCATTTCCGAACCCCATTCGGTCGGGCGAGACTTTTGACCTTGCATTTACCATGCAAATGGCAGAAAAAATCACGGCCACCATCATCGCCGCCGACGGCAAAATCGTGCGCAAAGAACGCTTCCAACTCACCGCTGGGCAATCTTATCGGCAAATGGCATCGCCTACGGCAAATGGCTTCTACATCCTCCATTTCGAAGTGGACGGCCAGCCTGCGGGCAGGTTGAAATTGTTGGTCCAGTAACTGAATACCCAGATTTTAAAAAACAAAAGGGCGAAGCGGCAGATGCCGCTTCGCCCTTTTTCTTGCCGCTAGCTACGGCCCCCAATCGTAAATCCGCAATCTTTGCCTGCCGATAGACAGGGTAAATCGTAAATCCCCTCACTTTTCCTTCCCCGCTGCCCACATGATACCACCAAGAATATGCTGCAAAAACGCAGGTTCAAGGTACGACTCAGAAGTATGCCCTCGCCCTGTGTAGAACGCCTTGCCACCTTGATAATAATGATACCAAGCAATGGGGTGGTTCGCCCCGTTCTCGCCGCCCTCGTAGGTGGTCTCGTCGAGCTGGCAAAGCACGTGCACGTCGGGGTTTTGGCTCTTGTAATTATACCATTCATCGAAGCAGACCCAGTCGTTGGGCAGGTGCTTGGTGCTGGGGTGCTTTTTGTCCTTCACCCGGATGGTGGCGTTCTGCTGCTTCGGGTGGCTCTTAAAATAGCCGCCGACCAACTTATTGTACCAAGGCCATTCGTATTCGGTATCGGCAGCGGCATGGATGCCCACGTAGCCGCCGCCCGCTTTGATATAGTTCTCAAAAGCCGTTTGCTCCCGCTCGCCCAGCACGTTCATGGTCGTGCTGAGGAAGACCACGGCGTCGAATTTAGAGAGGTTTTCCTTGGTGAAAAACGTGCTGTCCTCCGTGGCTTCCACCCCGAAACCGTGCTCAGCGCCCAGCTTTTTAATCGCCACAATCCCGTCGGGGATACTCGCATGGCGGTAGCCGTTGGTTTTTGAAAACACAAGGACATTGAAGGCATTGCCGTTCTTCGTCACGCCCTTGGGCGGGTGGCAAGCGATGATTGCGAAGGCAAAAAAGCAGGCAAGTAGTGTCAGTTTTTTCATAAAAAATGGATTGGTGAAGGTGTTTGGCGAAGGTAATTTGAAATGGGGGAAAATGAAATTGGGTGGCGGGAAATCGTGGAAGTTTGGTATCTTTGGAAGCTAAAAATCAAGAAATGGGAATAAGTCAAAAGGCGGTTCCGCAAATCAGAAGGCATCTATTATGGGAGTACGACCTCGACGCTTTCGATTACCTGCGTTCAAAGAAAATCGTGATTGAACGAATCATCGAAAGGGGCAACCTGAAAGAATGGAAGGAAATGTTGCTTTTTTACGGCAAGGAAACTGTCCTTGAAGTCGCCAGAGCCAGCAAACAACTTGACCGTAAGGAGAAAAACTTCACCGAGATATTTGTTGATTCAGAGTTCAATGCTGCATAAGTCGCCCAAAATAATACATCCACTTACGCTTGAATTGCTGGAAACGCTTCAAGCTGACCCAAGCCTAGCCCAATATTTCTTGGTGGGCGGCACTTCCTTGGCCTTGCAAATTGGGCATCGCCTCTCTATTGACCTCGACATGTTTTCCACGACGCCTTTCGAGGTTGAACCACTCCAACAGTACTTGATTTCTACCTATAATTTTGAAGTTGACAAACTTGGAATCAACACCCTAATTGGTTCAATATCAGGCATAAAAACCGACTTTATTACACATGCTTATCCACTCGTCAAGCCGTTGCTTTTAGAGGATAACCTGCGCATGGCTTCCACGACCGATATTGCTGCTATGAAATTAAATGCCATATCCCAAAGCGGCCAGCGTTTAAAGGACTTTGTGGATGTTTATTTCTTACTGGAAATCATGCCTCTAAGCCTCATGCTCGACGCTTATGAAGTAAAATACCCGAACTCCAATCCTGCCATTCCATTGAAGGCCATCGTTTATTTCGATGACATAAATTTTGAGGCGGACGCCCCAATTATGGTCAAAAAAATGACCATACCTGCCATGAAAAAACGCCTCACTTCGGCAGTACAAAAACCTTATTCCGTTTTCTAATGCCCCTCCACCTCCTTGGCATCCGACACCACGGCCCCGGCTCCGCAAAGGCCGTCCTCTCGGCCCTCGAAGCCAACCCGCCCGACTGCCTGTTGGTCGAAGCGCCCGCCGATGCTGAGCAACTCCTTTCGATTGCGGATTACGCAGACCCCCAATCCGCAATCCGCAATCCGCAATCCGCAATCCCCCCGGTTGCCATGCTCATCTACGACCCCAAAGACCTCGCACGGGCCAGCTACCTGCCCTTTGCCGAGTTCTCGCCGGAGTGGCAGGCCATCGCATTTGCGAAGCAACGAGGTATCCCCGTCCGCTTCATGGATTTGCCGATGGAACTGTACTTCGCCCTCGACGAGGCGGAAAAACAAAACCCGCAGGCAGCCTTGGAGTTGTTGGAGAAAATGACATCCGAAGAGCGCCAGTTCCGAGCCGACCCAATGGGCCATCTCGCCCGCTTGGCGGGCTACACGGATAGCGAGCGGTGGTGGGAGGCCATGTTCGAGAGCGCTGGGAACGGGGCGGAGATTTTCCAAGCCATTTCTAAGATGATGGCCGCCCTGCGGGAAGGCACCGAGGAAAGCGCCCGCACCCTGCAACGGGAGGCGTACATGCGCCAGACCATCCGGCAGGCGCAAAAGGACGGCTTCCAGAACCTCGCCGTGGTCTGCGGGGCATGGCACGTGCCAGCCCTCGAAGGCATCGAAAAGCAGAAGGCCAGCGCAGACGCCGCATTGCTGAAAGGCATCAAAAAGATAAAGACCACCGCCACTTGGATTCCGTGGAGCTACGACCGACTCACGTTCAGCAGCGGCTACGGGGCGGGCATCATCAGCCCGGCGTGGTACGATCTGATTTTTACCGAAGGAAAACACGCTGCCACGCACTGGATGGTGCGGGTTGCCATGTTGCTCCGCAACGAGGATTTGGATGCTTCGTCCGCCCATGTCATCGAGGCAATAAGGCTGGCCGAGACGCTGGCGACCATGCGGGGACTAGCCTTGCCGGGCATTGACGAACTGCGGGAAGCGGTGGTCACCACTATTTGCGAAGGCGATGCGGAGAAACTGCAACTGATTGAAAATAAGCTGGTTACGGGGCAAAAAGTGGGCAGCGTGCCCGACAATATCCCCGTCGTGCCGCTCCAGCGGGACATCGAGCAGTGGGTGAAAACGACCCGCCTGACCAAGTACTGGGAAAGCCCCGACGAGGAATGGCTCGGTGCCACCGCCGCTGCGCCACAGGGCGGCGTTGACCTCCGGGAGGAATCGGGGCGGATGAAAAGCCAACTGCTACACCGCCTCCACCTGCTCGACATCCCGTGGGGCCGCCTCATGGAACTGAACCGCCACCAATCGGCGGGCGGCTTCAAGGAGTTTTGGAAGATGAAATGGTCGCCGGATTTTGCCATCCGCATCATCGAGAAGGGGGCTTGGGGCAATACCGTGGAGGAAGCCTGCACCCGTTTTTTGAAGAAAAAAACCGAGGAGACCACCACCCTGCCCGCCCTCACGATGCTCGTGAAGCAGACGCTGAACGCCGATTTGCCAGCGGTTTTTGACCTGTTGCTCCGCAAATTGGAGAACCTCGCCGCCCTTGCCACCGACGTTTATCACCTGATGGAGGCGCTGCCGCCGCTGGCGCAAATCGTGCGCTACGGCAACACCCGTGGCACCGACGTGCTGGCCGTGGAGCAAGTGGTGCAGCACCTCGTGCCCCGCATCTGCATCGGCCTGCCCGCCGCCGTGCCCAACCTCGACGAGGACGCCAGCCGGGAGGCCCACGAGCGGCTGATGGGCGTACACCGGGCGCTCGGCCTGCTCAACGACCCCGCTTTCTTCAGTCCGTGGTACGACGCCATTGCCGCCATCGCCGACAACCAGCGAGTGAACGGCATACTGACCGGGGCCTGCACCCGCATCTTGTTCGATAAGAAAATCCGCTCGGAAGCCGACACCGCCGACCGAATGAGCTACGCCCTCAGTCCCGCTACCCCGCCGCTCGAAGCTGCCCAATGGCTCGAAGGCTTCCTGCAAGGCAGCGGCCTGCTATTGTTGCACAATACGTCCCTTTGGAACCTCCTCGACGCCTGGGTGGACGGCCTCTCCTTCGAACCAACCTTCCGGGAAACGCTGCCCGTGCTGCGGCGCACTTTCTCCCGCTTCCCTGCGCCTGAGCGGGAGCGGATGCTGGGGCTGGCGAAGCAGGGGCAGGTGATGGAACGGGTGGCGGAAGTGGTTGATTATGAGGAGGATAGGGCGGGCAGGGTGGTACCTTTGGTGAAGAGGCTGCTCACTGGTGCTGAGATTTGATAGATGTTTGTGTCTGGGTAGTGGTGCAACAATGGCGTGTCCAAAATTGACAACAACAGAGCCATTTTGAAGGAATTAGTTAATTTTACCATAGCAAAAAACAACTTGGACAATGGCACGAAAAGATATCTACCATGATGCTGTAAGAGTTGCGCTTGAAAAGGAAAAGTGGACGATAACAGACGACCCGCTGGATTTGACGATTGGGGAAGTAGAGCTTTTCGCAGATTTGGGGGCAGAAAGAGTGATTGCTGCTGAACGTGGCAATGAGAAAATAGCGGTCGAAATCAAGTCCTTTATTGGGCAGTCGCCTGTTTCGGAGTTCCACAAAGCAATTGGTCAATATGAAAATTACCGCCTATCTTTGGAGGAGCTTGACCCCGTCCGGGAGCTTTGGTTGGCAGTGCCGGAAGAAGTTTGGAACGACTTTTTCCAACGCCCGTTCATCCAAAAAGCCATTGAACGGTACGGCATTCAAATCATCGTTTTTGACCCTGAAAATGAAAATCTGGAATCATGGATAAAGTGAAAAAATACGAGCAAATCATTCTCCACCTTTTGAACGACTATGCGGGCATCAGGAAGTCTTTGACGCCGAACGTCATATCGCAGGTCCTGGTTGACCGGGAGAACCAACATTACCAACTGCTGTCCATTGGCTGGCACAACGGGAAATTCGTTTATACGATGGCTTTCCATTTCAGCATTCAAAATGACAAGGTCTGGATTCAGCAAAACAACACCGATGCCATGATTGCGGACGAACTGGTGGAACGAGGCGTATTGAGGTCGGATATTGTGCTGGGGTTTGTACCGGAGAAGGTGAGGGGCGAGACGGGGTTTGCGGTGGCTTGAAAGGTATTTTATAATTTTAATTGATGAAGGAAATATCCATTGAAAATATAGCACAATCCATACAGCAAGCCACAGTTGATTTGATAAAATTGGCAAAGGATTCGTGCTGGAATCATATTTCATTAAACTGCCTTTATATATTGACTGAAATAAAGGAAGAAGCAGCTAGTTTTGAAGAAATCAGGAAGAAAAGGAACTTGGCCAATAAGCGCAAAAAGCCAATGCCGCTAAAGCATACCATCAATGAATTGGAAAAAATCTATTACAACCTGTATGAAATAGACCTGTATATCTGGAAGTCCGAAAAAGACATGACAATCGTTGAAGTCCAGTATTTACTCAAGTCCTCACTTGACAAGGCATATTATCTCGAAATAAAAAATAATGCTCCAAATTTGCACTGTAAAATCCCAATACCTCCCTATAGCCATAAGCTTGAACTAACCAATGGAGGATGGAATCCAAGGATAAAAGAAAAATACGACATCAACTGGGAACATGGAGGGTTTCGGCATTGGTGGAACATGTTGTTGTGGAAGCAATTCAAAAGAACAAACTGATATTTACCCCCTTCACAACAAGTCTTACCGCCTAATATATCCTCCTCCGTCCGCTAAGTTTAAAATATATCTTCACAGCCATTTGCAAGCTTTTACCTTACTCCTGACAACGAGTACCTCGGCCAGTTGTCGCAAAAAACCGCTTCAGGTACTCGCCGTTCCACCCCTCACTTCACCCCCCTCACATACCCCTCCACCAATCCCGTCAGCAATTTCATATCATTGATGATAATCTCGTGCGGGCCGTCCTTCACCACATAATCGGGGTGGACGGATTTTTTGAGGGGAATCACTTGGTCCTTATCGCCGTGGATATGGTAGATGGGAGGGGCCTTGGGTGCAAGGTCGAATTTCCAATGGGCGGTGGCACAAAGCTGCCACTTGAAGAACTTGGCCCCGGTATCGGCCACCATGGACTGGTACAGTTTTACGTGCTGCTCCGATTTGATGGTTTTGAAAAACCATTTGCGCTTGGATGCCTTCCTGACCATGCCTTCCGACATCAATCGGTAAAGGGGCAGGTACCGGGCAAACTTGACCCTGAACGGTAGGTTTTTGGAAGATTTGACGGAGGAAACCAGTATGATGGCCTTTGGCTTTAGGAATCGGCTCATTTCCATGGACAATATTCCGCCCATCGAAAAACCCAGCAGCACGAACGGTGCGGTGGTATCTATTTGGGCGCTGAGGAGCTTGGCGTATTCCCCGAAGCCCTTGACATTCTTCCAGTCCACCCATTTGATGGGGATGGGGCGCACGAGGGTCGTGTCGAACTGGTACTCTCCGAAAAGACGGTGGTCGTTGGCCATGCCGGGCACGAGGTAGAGGTTGATGGGCTGTGCGTTGGCCATGTTCATCATAGCTGAAAAAATCAGGGTGCTGACAAGCGTTTTTAAGACAAGACGCATACATCAAATTTTAACTTATTGCGATGTTGACAGCGTAAACCTAAGCAAAATTGTTTCAGCTTTTATCCCAACCAACTGTCCAATCGTTGGCTGAGCCAAGGCTGTATGATTGCTTCCCAAAAGTTTGGAAACCAATGGCTGGCTCCGTTTTTTGTAAAACAACTTTTCTCCAAAAAAACCTAGCATCCACCTTCAGCACACGCAGCCGGATAATTGGTTATTGCAAATTAACTCCACAGTCGTTCCTGCCCAGCGCCTTAAAAAGAGAGACGCCCTATCCATCGTCCATTTTAGAAGACCCAGCACTGGCTCCAAAGCGGACGATTTCAAGGACGTCTCCCAGCCTTCATTTGGCAAGGCATTTCAATTCTTTTACCGTTGTTGTTCCCCTGACGCTATTCTCTCACCATCTTGAAAGTACCATTCGGCTGGATGGAATAGGCTGCCACCGCCTTGCCGTCCTGCATTTCAAAGCGAACAAAATAGCCATCGGCGACCGTCAACTTAAACTCGTCGGGCTTGTAGGGTGCCAGTTCGTATTCCGGCTGGCCGGGCACCGACATGCGGAGGCTATTGTCTTGTGCGAATATTTTGACGGTCATGCCGCTCAGTCCGTAGTTGCCTTCGTATTTTTTCAGGTCAGTAGCCGTCACCGCTACGGTCGTGGGCTGCTTGGCGAACTGTATGCCTTCAGGAAGGGTCGGCTCCAATTGGCCGTCGAAGCCCGTGATGGACCCGTCGTAGCCGGTATGGAATCGGATTTTGATGCCATTGGCTTCTCCAACCTCGGCAAGGGCCTCACTTTTTAGCTTGAAAACATCGTAGTGAAAATGCTCCACTCGTGCGGTATCGTTGCTAAAACTTGCCCACAACTGGTTGTTGTGTGAATAAATCTTGACTCCGCCGTAGCCGCCGTTTTGGTAGGTGCCTGCATAGTCGGCCAAGGGGTGCGAGGGCTGGGTGCCAGCCACTTGGCTCAAATCCGCTTCCTGCCTGCTGGGCGCTTCTCCGGATGCTTGGGGTTTTAGTTCTGCCAACCAATCGGTCTGTTTTACCCCCAACATGCGGTCGGCTATCCAGTTGCGGATGGCGGCTTGTGCGCTAGAGCCGTTTTGGTTGACGCAGACATAAATGCCAAGGCTATCGCTGGGGAAAAAGCCCGTGGTGGCGCTGAACCCGTCAATATTGCCGCCATGCTCGACGAAATAGTGGCCTTTATAGCCTTTTACCATCCAGCCGAGGCCATAGCCGTAGAGGTATGCCCCTATTTCGGGGCGGTCTCCTCCTTCGGAAATGGCCATTTGGTTTTTAATGGCTTGCTGGTAATAAGCGGTGGAGAACAAGGGCTTGCCCTCCCATTGGCCGCCGTGAATCCAGAGGCGGAGCCATTTGGCCATGTCTTGGGCGCTGGCCGAAATGCTGCCCGCAGGCTCCATGCCGCTGAAATGGTAATAGTCCAACTGCTCGATGGTGCTTTTCTCGGCGTTGAAGGCGTAGCCGAGCGAGTGGTCGGCGCTCTTGAGCAGGTCAGATGTGCTAAGGACGGCCTGGCTCATGCCCAGTGGCGTCAGGATGCGTGCCGCCACCAGTTGCTCCCACGATTTTCCGGTCAGTTTTTCGGCCATTGCGCCCTGCGCCATGTACATGAAATTGTTGTACTGCCAGGTTTCCCGCAGGCCCGCCGAGGCTTCAAAATGTCGAATCGCCGCCAACAGGCTGGCCCGGCTTGTGGTATTGCCCAGCATGTACCAGGCAAAATCGTGGCGTGGCAGGCCGGTCCGGTGTGTCATCATGTCACGGAGGGTGACTTGCTGGGTCAATTCGGGTTGTTGGAACTCAAGTTCCGGCAAGTATTGGCGTGCAGGTTTGTCAAAATCCACCAGTTTTTCATCCAGCAGCGTGCCCATGATGGCAGCCGTGAAAGCCTTGGTACACGAGCCGATGGGGAACAGGGTTCGCTCCGTTGCTGGGGTCTTCGCTTTTAAGTCTTTGTAGCCAAAACCTTTGGCCAGCAGGACTTTGTCTTTTTCCACGATGACCACCGATGCACCGGGCACGTTGAAGGCGGACATGATTTCCTCCACGGCTTTGCCCAGTCCTGCGAGCCGGGGGTCGCTGGGCAGGCCCGCTTTGGTGTTGACATAGCCAATTTTCGTGTCTTTGCCCACTTGAGAATACCATTTTCCCTGGCCGAAACCACTGGGCATTTGGAACATTAAAAACAAGCCAAACAGGCAGAAGGGGACGAGTCGTTTGAAATTGAATGTGAAGTGTTGCATGATTTTATTTTTTTAAAAAAGAAACCGAAAACCATTTTCGGTTGTAACTGCGCTTTTACAAAGCCATTTGCCCTTGATGGAATCCTGAACTCCCGACCCAACCCAGGCAATCGGCAATGCTCGAAGTGTTGCTGCAAAGGTGTGGGCAAAAAAATGCCCTATGTCGGCACAGGTGACGAACCAAGGCTTGTGATGATGAAACGGGTTGATTGCAGATGAACTGCGTTGGTCATTTGGCGAGGAATGGCTTCAAGCCTGCGCCTATCTTTGTTCTATGAAAAAGGAGTTATTATTTGATTTAAAAGCTTGGCTGTTGGTGCTGTTGTTGCTGCCCTTTGGTGTGCAGGTGGAGAGCAATTCGGAACGGTTTTTCATCAGCCTGGGGTTTTGGCTGCTGTTGATTGTGGGTTTTTATCCGCACCAATGGCTTATCAAGCGGTTTGCGCAGCAAAAGAAATGGGTTTTCTATGGGCTTGGGGTCTCGCTGCTGCTGTGCGCCTTGGCTCTCCTATCACGTTACTTGCTGCATTTTGCGGACAATGGGCCAGAAATGACCTTTATGGATTTGATACGGAACATGGCCATTTTCCTGCTTTTCTCGACGGCTATCAGTTTTGCCTACAAGGGCATCTGGCTCCAGATACAATACGAGAAAAGCCGTCGCCAACAGGTGGAGGCCGAGCTGAAACTCCTGCAATCGCAGGTGAACCCGCATTTTTTATTTAATACCCTGAATAATATCTACGCCCAGAACCTCAGCGACCAGGATGCCGCCAACGATATGATACTCCAATTGGCCGACCTGATGCGCTACCAAACCGAGTCCTCCCGCAAAAACACCGTGCTGTTGTCGGAGGAAGTTCGTTTTTTGCACAATTATATTTCCTTGGAAAAAAAGCGCCTCACCGCCAATACCGAGGTGGTTTTTCAGGCGGAAACACCGCAAGAACCTCCGTATTGGATTCCACCGATGCTTTTCGTGCCTTTTGTTGAAAACGCCTTCAAGCACGGCATCGGCAATGAACCCAAGAATTTCATCCATATCAACTTGGCCGTTCACGGGGAACAGTTGATTTTTGACTTGAAAAACTCGGTGCCACAACGGAAACATATCGTTCAATCCACCCAAACCGGGCTGAGCAACGTGAAAAAACGGTTGGAACTTTTGTTTCCCAATCGGTACCAATTGGCCACCAACAACGATGGCCAGACCTACCACGCCCGGCTTGAAATTTTTAACCCAACCACGTGATTCCAGATGATACTGACTTGCTTGATTGCCGACGACGAGCCATTGGCCCACCAACTGCTCGAACACTATATAGGGCGCCTCAAAACGCTGTCCATTGCGGGCCATGCCTACAATGCCTTTGAAGTGCTTGATTTTTTGAGCGAACACAAAGTGGATTTGCTGTTCCTGGACATCCAAATGCCCGACCTTTCTGGCTTGGACATGCTCAAGACGCTTTCACAGCCCCCAATGGTCATCCTGACCACCGCCTATTCAGAGCATTCGTTGGAAGCCTACGACCTTGGGGTGATGGATTATCTGCTGAAGCCCATCAAATTCGAGCGTTTCCTCAAGGCTGTCAACCGTGTGATGGAACTGAAAAAGAACGCTGTGCCCATCAAGCAGGAGGAGTCGGCCACGCCCGCCCAACAGGACTACTTGTTTTTGAAAGATGGCACGGCAGAGCATAAAATCCGGCTGGAGGACATTGCCTACGTGCAGGCCTACGGGAATTTCGTAAAAGTCCATACCGTTGCAGGGCAGACCATCGTGGCCACCATCACCATGAAGCAATTGGAAGTGGCGCTCCCAGAAACGGCTTTTATCCGGGTGCACAAATCCTATATCGTGCAGGTGGAGCAGTTGACCAAGTTGGAGAAGGAGTCCGTTTTTGTGGGTGCGATGGAAATCCCCGTTGGGGCCATGTATAAATTGCTGCTGGAGAAAAGGTTGCGGGGGCATTGAGGGGCTTCACAAAGGGAAATTACGCCGCCTTTAGCTCATCTTGAAGTTCAATTTTCAATTTGACATCCACGTTCATTGCCTTGAAGATTTTCAAGATTGTGGCAATTGAAAAATTATTGGTGTTGCTTTCAATTTTGGAAATCTGCGCCTTTTGAACGCCAATCAATTGCCCCAATTCTTCTTGGGTCAAGTTGCGTTTCTTCTCGTTTCTCGAATCAAGTCATCAACCAAATCGAGTTTCAACTCAACCTCGTAGGCATCCCCGTCGAGGGGTTCCTACCTTGCCGATTAGCTCGTCCTTGACTTGGTCAAGCGTATATTTTTTCAATTTTTGATTGGATTGCATTGTCATTTTTCATCACCTACTCCCTTCTGCCGTTTCGCTTTCGCAATCTGCTGCTTGAAGTTCTTGTCCGTCACAACTTTACTTCCAGCTTCCTTTTCGTAAGCACCTAGTGCCTTGCCTGCCGCCCTGCCTCCTTCCTGGGCAGCGATTTTGTTTTCATCCAAGCCTTGGGCATCTTTTTCGACTGCCTTGTTTCGGGTCGTTGCCTCGCCCAGCATGGTGAAAATCAACTCAATGTCCGTCATCCCGAAAGCGTTCGGGACAAGTAGTGGTCACGGAGGTTTTCCCGCACCAGCCCCTTGTATTTCATGTATTGTGACGGCGTTTTGCCAAACGTTGCCTTTGAAATCTCCGCCGTCAATATGGCATATTCCTTACCTTCTTTCACTTTTCTAGCCTTCCACTCGTCGGTAAGCTGCTCCCTGATTTCTACCGATTTGAGACGGGTTTCAATCCATGTGTCGCTGTAACCCAAATCTTTGTAATACTGCCTGGCTCGCTGTGCTGCCAGTTCAGGGTTTTCAATCTCTTGGATGCGTTCGTAGCCGACTTGGGCAAGCCATTGCTTAAAAGGTTCTGCCTTTGGAGAAGGAATGGATTGAATGATGCGGAATAACCCTTCTGTATTGGAACAGTCCTCGACACGCAATTTTCCATCGTCGGCCATTAGTTTCAACCCGTGACAAATTGTCACGAGTTGAGGTTCACGCTGTTTCAGCTTACGCCAATAAGCTTTTGGGTCTTTACTTTCTGAAAGTACTCCAACTACATCCGACACTGAGAACCACCACTCCCCTTCGTGCCACAGCCTGCGGATTTCCTTTTCCTGAAAGACGACTAATTTGTTTTGTGCCTCGTTCATGATTTTTGGTTTTGAGCGATAAAGGTAATAATTGAAACAAATATTTTCTAAATCAAAACAAATAAATGCAAGTATGGTGAAAATTTTCTGATGCTAACAACCGAAAACGCATCACTTTGGTGCATGTCCAACTGCTTTACCCAAAAAAAATCCCCTACCTTCGCCCCGCATCGCCAGAACATACATGCCGGATAACTGTTAGTCCCTTTTCACGGCAAACCCAGTCTTTTTACATGGCAAAGAAATCAAAAGTTGGCAGTGGGCAGTGGGCAGTGGGCAGTCCAGCGCCTGCAAAACCCGAAAATGCTGCACCAATTTCCAGTCCACAGTCGGCAGTTGGCAACCCCCAATCCGCAATCCGCAATTCGCAATCCGCAATCCTCGACGACGAGGTCATCGAAATCATCGGTGCCAAAGAGCACAACCTCAAGGACATTTCCCTGCGCATCCCCCGCAACAAGCTCGTGGTCATCACCGGCATCAGCGGCAGCGGAAAGTCGTCGCTGGCCTTCGACACCATCTATGCCGAGGGGCAGCGCCGCTACATGGAGACCTTTAACGCCTACGCCCGGCAGTTCCTCGGCGAAATGGAGCGCCCGGACGTGGAACAGATAACGGGCCTCAGCCCAGTCATTTCCATCGAACAGAAAACCACGGGCAGGAACCCCCGCTCTACCGTCGGCACCATCACCGAAGTCTATGACTTCATGCGCTTGCTCTTCGCCCGCATTGGCGAAGCCTACTCGCATATTTCCGGCAAAAAAATGGTGCGCTACACCGAGGAGCAGATGCTGGATGAAATCATGGAGCAGTTCAACGGCAAGAAAGTCATGCTGCTCGCCCCCCTCGTGCGGGGGCGTAAGGGCCACTACCGGGAACTGTTCGACCAGATGCGCAAGCAGGGCTACACCAAGATGCGGGTGGACGGCGAGGTGCTCGACATCACCCCCGAAATGCAAGTGGACCGCTACAAAGTCCACGACATCGAACTCGTGGTGGATAAATTGAGCGTGGCCAACGAGCGGCGGGAGCGCATTTCTGGCTCGATGCAGACGGCTTTGAAAATGGGCAACGGCCTCATCATGGTCTTAGGGATGAGGGATGAGGAATCAGGAATGAAGGGGGGCGTTGGTAACGGTCATCCCTCATCCCTCATCCCTCATCCCTCTCTAACCGTTTTCTCGAAGCATTTAATGGACGCGGAACACGGCCTCAGCTACGAAGAACCCAATCCCAATTCCTTCTCCTTCAATTCGCCCTACGGTGCCTGCCCCAGTTGCAACGGCCTCGGCCAAATCAACGCCGTGGACTTGGCGAAGGTCATCCCCGACGATACAAAGAGCATCAACGAAGAGGGCATCGTGCCCTTCGGCGAGGTGCGTGACAATTACACCTTCAAGCAGCTCAAGGAGATTGCGAAGCAATACAAATTCACCTTCGATACGCCCGTGAAGGACATTCCCAAGGCGGGGCTGGACACCATCCTACACGGCGGCGGCGAACCCATGAAACTGCCCTCCATCAGCAGCGACAACGAATGGGTTTTTAGTTTGGCGCAAGAGGGTTTGTTCAAACAACTCAAGCGCTGGTACGAGGAAACGGGCAGCGAAAAAATCAGGCAGTGGGCCGAGGATTTCATGACCGTGGACACCTGCCCCACCTGCAGCGGACAGCGCCTTAAAGTCGAAAGCCTGCACTTCAAAATTGCGGAGCGCAACATCGCTGAACTGGCCGATATGGACATCCAGATGCTCGCCAATTGGATGGACGAACTCGACAACAAGCTGACAGACAGGCAGTTGACCATCGGAAAAGATGTCTTGAAGGAAATCCGACTGCGCATCGGCTTCCTGCTGCACGTCGGGTTGGACTATATCTCGCTGAACCGAACGGCCCGCACCTTGAGCGGCGGCGAGAGCCAGCGGATTCGGTTGGCTACGCAAATCGGCTCGCAACTGACGGGCATCACCTATATCCTCGACGAGCCGAGCATCGGGCTGCACCAGCGGGACAACCAGCGCCTCATCCAAGCCCTTCGGGAACTTGCCGACATCGGCAACACGGTGCTGGTGGTGGAGCACGACAAGGACATCATGCTCGCCGCCGACTACCTGATTGACCTTGGCCCCGGCGCCGGCAAGCACGGCGGCGAACTCGTCGGCGAGGGCATCCCCAGCAGTTTTGCCCAAATGAGCACCCTCACGGCGGACTACCTGAACGGCAAGCGCCAAATCGAGGTGCCGAAGAAGCGCCGCACGGGCAACGGCTACCACCTAGAACTGACGAAAACCACGGGCCATAACCTTAAAAATGTGACGCTGCGCCTGCCATTAGGCACTTTTACTTGCGTAACGGGCGTGAGCGGTAGCGGCAAATCCTCGCTCATCAACGAGACGCTGTACCCGATTTTGCGGCAGCATTTTTACAAAAGCGTGCAGCGGCCCTTGGCTTTTGGGGAAATAAAAGGGCTGGAGCATCTGGACAAGGTCATCGAGATAGACCAGTCGCCGATTGGGCGCACCCCCCGCTCCAACCCGGCCACGTACACCAACCTTTTCAGTGAAATCCGCAACCTGTTCACGGGTTTGCCGGAGGCAAAAATCAGGGGCTACAAGGCCGGGCGGTTCAGCTTCAACGTAAAAGGTGGCAGGTGTGAGACCTGTCAGGGCAGCGGCCAGCGGGTCATCGAGATGAACTTCCTTCCCGACGTCTATGTGGAATGTGAGACCTGCCTTGGTCGCCGCTACAACCGGGAGACGCTGGAAGTGCTGTACAAAGGCAAGAGCATCAACGACGTGCTGAACATGACGGTGGAAGAGGCGACCATCTTCTTCGAGCCTGTCCCGAAAATCCACCGCAAGCTGAAGACCCTGAACGACGTGGGCCTCGGCTATATCACGCTCGGCCAGCAGGCCACCACCCTCAGCGGCGGCGAAGCGCAGCGGGTGAAATTGGCGGAAGAACTCTCCAAAAAAGACACGGGCAACACCATGTACATCCTCGACGAACCCACGACGGGCCTGCATTTCGAGGATATCCGCCACCTGCTGCGGGTGCTGAACAAGCTGGTGGAAAAGGGCAACACCGTCCTCGTCATCGAGCACAACCTCGACGTGGTGAAGACGGCGGACTGGATAGTGGACATGGGCCCCGATGGCGGTGGCCGTGGCGGCAATATCGTGGTAGAGGGCACACCGGAAACGGTGGCGAAGAAGAAGGGGAGTTTTACGGGGGAGTTTTTGAAGTTGGAGTTGAATTGAGCAAAGCGTTTAAACAGGGGTTTGGGGCGTTCCGCCCCAAAGTATCTTCTCCCCCGACGAGCCGCCGAAGGCGGCGAGGAGGGGCAAAAATGTTTGGATTATTAAAATGCAGTGAACTGCGAAGGATTTTCCGTAGTTTTGTAATCAAATGATTGTCAATGATTAAGCATCTGAAAATAAGCCATTTTAAGTCCATCCGGGAAATGGAACTGGACTGCAAGCGGGTGAATGTGTTCATTGGGGAACCGAATAAGGGGAAGACGAATATTTTGGAGGGGATAGCGCTGTTGTCTGAAAGTTTACCTAGTGCTTTTCAGCAAATTTTTAGATGTTCAATTGTTTCTGATTTATACTACAATTTTGACATTTCAAAGTCAATTCAAGTTGAAATTGATAGCTTAATTGGCAACTTATCATATGACGCCAACGGTTCAAGGTTTGATTTTAAACAAACGAATAATCAGCAGAAATTTGATAAAAAATTTACCTTAGACATAAAGGGTAATTCCATGTTCCATAACTACATGGATAGCTTACCCATTAGATTTTATAAGTATGATAGCAAGTTATTAAAGTTTGATGGAAGTAACTTAGGATTCTTATCGCCCCCAAGTGGTGAGAACCTTCCACTTTTAGTTTATTCCAATAAGGCATTAAGAAAAGTGATTTCTGATTTCTTAAAAGAGAACGGATATCGACTTAATATTAACCCCGTAGAGCGTGAGATAATGCTTACGAAAGAAGAAAATGATGAACTATATAATTTTAAATACCCTCTTATATCTGAAACCATTAAGCGCATAATATTCCTTATGCTCGCCATCGAAAGCAATAAAGATTCAACAATTTTGTTTGATGAGCCAGAAGCTAATACCTTCCCATTCTACACCCACTACATCGCAGAACGCATTGCATTAGATACTTCAAACCAATATTTTTTAACCACCCACAATTCATACTTGCTACATTCCATCGTTGAAAAAACGCCGATAGATGAACTCAATGTGGGCATAGTTTACATGGAAAATTATGAGACCAAAGTCAAAATCCTCACTCCCGACCAATTGAGCGAGCTATCTGAAACGGACATATTCTATAACCTCGAACTTTTCCTTGAAGAAGCATGACATTCGTTGAATGCAAGCCGGATGAACTCCTCGTCAGGGTATTGGGAGTGACCAGAAAACAACTGCGGCACGAAAACGACAAGCCGAGGGTTTGCGGGCGTTTGTCAAAGCTGGAAAAGTGCACGGGCTTGGTGGACGAAGACCCTCATACAGAGCAAGACACGTACATCAAAGCGCTCAAATTCCAAGAAGAAAAACATGCTGTGAAGATATTTAAAGATGGCAAGCGAAAAAACAAAGTCATCATGCTCTGCCCCCGCCTCGAAGAATGGCTAATTTTCACCACTCAATCCGCTGGCCTAAAAATGGCCGACTTCGGCCTCTCCGACAAAGGCAATGAACTCCACCGGGAAATCAACGGTAGGCTTCAAGCGGTGCAGAAGCTGATTGAAAAGCTTATTGAAATCAAAAGCGATGGAATATTATATTTGAAAAATCATCTGCTTTTCTAACCTCCCCCTTCCCAAAATTTCCTCCAGCACGCCCCTAAACAGATTGAAAATTGTCACCATGACGAAAATGACAGCATCGTGGAAAGAGAGAGCCTATCTCAATAGATTTGATTTTTGCCGTCCCAGCCCCACAACCACTATTTCCCACAAGCCTTTTCCACCCAAATCAAGTATTCCTCGTAATTGGCCTGCCCTTGCAGGCTCTCCTTCAAGCCAAGCAATATTTTCATTCTGTCCTCTTTGTTGGCGACCAATTTTTTTAGGGCAGATAATATTTCCCAGAGTAAATCCCCTGCTAAGCTGCGATTTTCAAGGTAGTAGGCCGCCTGCTCAAGGAAGCTCTTGGCAAGTTTTAGGTTGCCCATTTCAAAACAGACTATCACTCGGAACACCATTGCGCTGCCCTGCACGTATATGCCAATGTCCTTGCCCGCTACTTTTTCGTTCAACTCCGAATGGTCTTTGGCTTGGAAGCAGGTGTTGAGCCATTCCAGTGACCCTTCGAGGTTTCCCTTCAGGAAAAACGATATAGCCATGTTGTAGGCAATGCCCAATGCCCGCTCAAAGGGGATAAAAACGGCGTATTTGCTGAGCACGGATTTCACTTTGGGGGCGAGGAAGGTAATCTGGCCGAAGTTTTTTTCTTGGAAAAGCAGGATGATTTCTTGGCTGACCAAGAGGCTTTGTTTTTGGCCTTCCGCATAGAAGCTTTTGGGCTTTATTTTTTTGATTTCTTCCAGTTTTTGGCGAGCCTCATCGAGCCTACCGACCCTTATGCATGCATTGAGGTAGTTGGTAACGCTGCGGAAGTACCTAGGGAGATTGTCGGCGATGAGGGCTTCATTTGTTTCAAACAATTCGATTAAGTGGCGGGCAGCCTGTATCGCTTGGTCGTATTGGCGAAGCGAATTGGCGTTGAGCTGCGAAAGAAGGTAGAAATAGGCTTTGCCCTCAAAGGAGCGGAGGTCATTGAGGTTCCATTTTGACAATTCGGGCAGGGCCTTGGCCGCTTTCGTGGAGCGGTCCTTTCGGTTTTGCAGGAACTGCTCTTCGTAGCTTTTCAGCAATTCAAACTCCTCCCTAATCCAATCGAGCCTTTCGTGGCAGGCTGCTTGTTCGTCCATCAATTGGTGGTCGAGGTCACGGGTCTTGTACTGCCGCACGATACGGCGGTGCAAAAGCGATATTTCCAGAAACTGAAAGTGCAAATGGTGGGATGTGGCCATTTTTTTGGCCTTTTCGATTCGGGCCAATGCTTGTTTGAGAAGGCCCCGCTCCAAGAGGATTTCTGTTTCGTCTATCAATTGGGAAAGTTCGCTCCGGGCGGTCTTGACCGAACTTTGGGCAAGGCTTTCGAGGAGTTCATTGTAGAGTTGGTTTTTGAGGCTGGGCAAGTTGCTCTCTTGGAGCTGCTTGGCTGCCTGCTTTTGGTAGTCCTTAATTTCCCCCCTCAATTGCTGGTTGACAAGGTGGAACAACAACATTTTTTTTGGGTCTTTTTCGGTCAAATGCTGTCGGGCATGCTTGGTGAATTGGCTTTTTTCCTTTGCCGTCAGGCTGCGAACGAGGTTCAGAAGGTTGTCCATTTTTTTAATTTAAAGCAAAAATAACAGACGTTTCAAATAATTGATAATTAATGTTTTATGAAAAAAAAATTAGTTTCTAAAAGCCAAAAAACAACCAATCTTTAGATGATAAAATTTCCCTATGCTCACAAACAACCACATCTTTGCATTGTCAATCAGACAAAATAAAATACAAACCAAAAATGAAGGCACTTTCGTTAATCGCAATCCTCGCCAGTTTGGCCATCTTTTCCTGTAAAGAACCCAGCGTCGGAATAAACGCTGTAACCTTTCTTGTATCCGAAACAAAGACTGCGAAAACCCTTAGCACTACCGACAAGCTACCAATAATTAATGCCGGAGGGTGCAAAGACCTTATCATCATTCAGGATGTGGACACCGCATTGTACGTTTTAGGTAAAAATGACTGTGCAACACCTCTTTGCGATGCTGTTTACCATGATTCCAAAATACCTTGGGGCGCAGGCAAAACAATGGT
>JADLHE010000083.1 GCA_020848965.1 Saprospiraceae bacterium | reverse complement strand
GTTCACCATTGGCGTCTGTTTTCAGCAGGAATACATTGATGGAGTCTTCAAACTCGCCCAGCCCAAGGTACCCTCCGTCCGGGGTTTGAATCACGTCACGCAACCTGTCGTCAAGGAAGTCGTAGGTTTTTTCCCAGCCATTTTGCGCTTGCGCAACAAAAGGGAGCATCAAGAGAAAGAGGAGCGGCAATTGCCACGCAAAGAAGGAATTGCGGTTCTGCATATCGTTATTTTTAGTTTTAAAGTCCTGAGATTGCGGTGAATGTTCTTTCACGGTACAATAATCAGCCGACCAATCGGCGCATCCAAAATCAAAAAAACATGTTTGTAAAAAAGCGAAAATGGCCCGGTTGTTTTAAAAGGTTGAATTACAGTAAGTTGTGTAAAATAGCTGTAAAGATAATTTTCTCGTGATGCAAGATTTGAATTGTATTTTTGTTGGCGGCATTTTCCAAAATCCAATGCTGGCCCAATATGCAAAACTCCCGCCTGCTTTCCATACTCCTGGCCCTTTCACCCGACGAGCTTCGCAGCCTTCGGAAATTCCTGCTGTCGCCATACTTCAACCAGCGGGCCGATGTGGTGGCACTTTTCGACCTTTTGGCCACCAGCCTGAAGCCCGGCAAGGCCGAGCCAACAAAGGAAGCGATTTGCCAGCAATTGTACCCCAACGAGCCTTATGACGACCAGCGGCTGCGGCACGTCATGAGCTTCCTCAACAAGCTGGTGGAGCAGTTCCTGGCGCACGAGGCCGTGGGTGAAAACGGTCATTTCATGCAGCTGCAACTGGCCGAGTCTTTCCGCCGTCGCAACCTCCCGGAGCATTTCCAGCGCAGCCTGATTGGCCTTAAAAAAGCGCACGAAGACAGCCCCTTCCGCCATGCCGACCACTATTGGGAGGGCTACGAAATCCAGTTGCAAGATTACCTGTTCACCGCCACCACCCGCCGTGCCACCAGCCTGAACCTGCAAGAAATCGGCGACCAACTCGACCTCGCCTACCTGGCGCTCAAGCTGCGGCAGACCTGTGTGGCGCTCTCGCACCAAGCCGTTTTCAAGGCCGATTATGATTTTGGACTCTTGCCGGAAGTGTTGGGCTATCTGGAAAGGGAAAACCTGCTCGAACTGCCCGCCATCGGGGTGTATTACCACTGCTACCAAGCCTTGGTGAAGCCTTCTGAACTGGCTCATTTTCAAGGGTTTAAACGGATGCTATACCAGCACGGCGACGACGTCCCAGTTTCGGAAATCCGAGACCTTTACCTGCTGGCCATCAATATTTGCATCCGGCGGTACAACGAGGGCAGTGCGGGTTTTTTGGAAGAGGAGTTTGAACTGTACAAGGCGGCCTTGGAAAAAAAAGTGTTGTTGGTCAACGGGGTTTTATCCCGTTTTACCTACCAAAACGTGGTGACGCTGGCCCTCGTGCTCGGCGAGTTTGAGTGGGTGGAGCAGTTCCTGAGCAACTACACCCAGCACTTGGAGCGCCGCTTCCGGGAGGCCAATCACTCCTTCAACCTTGCCCGCCTCGAATACTTCCGCCACCGCTACGACCGGGCGCTCGACCTCCTCCAAAAATCGGACTACGAAGACCTGCTGCTCAACCTCTCCGCCAAAACCCTTCTCCTGAAGATTTACTACGAAACCGCCGAGTTCAATGCCCTCGACTCGCTGCTCGACTCCATGTCCAATTTCGTGCGCCGCAAAAAGGCCATCGGCTACCATCGGGACAATTACCTGAACCTCGTGAAATTGACGAAAAAGCTACTTCAAACGCCACATGGCGACAAAGAGGCAAGGGCGAAATTGGCAAATGAAATCACGGAAACCAAATCGGTGGCCGAGCGGGGTTGGTTGCTTGAGAAACTCGAATAAACAAACAAGGCAGCCAGGGACTTAGCCTTGACTGCCTTGTTATTTTCGAATCCTATTTTGCATTCAAATCATTCTTCCCACACCTTCAAGAACCGACCATAAGCGGGCAGCCTCGTTTTTTCACCCCTTGCCACTACATTGTAAGTGCCTGATTTCCAGTCGAAAACCATCACTTCAATCGTATTGACGCCTTCCGTCAAATCGGCCTTCATCGTGTGCACGAGGCGGCCCGTGCGGTCGTAGAAGTCCAGCGTGGCGGCTTGTTCCACGGGGGAGTAGAGTTCCATCGTGGTCTGGTAGGCCGTCGGGTTCGGGTAGAACTTGTCGAAGCTGAGGCGCATCCGGTCATCCTGCTGCGCAACGATATTGCTCACGCCCACGGTCTGTGTCTTTTTGCAGATTTCGGCCCAGCCAGCGTCCAGCAGTTTCACTTCTACGTAATGGCTGCCTGTGGTCAGTCCGCTGACGACAACCGGGTTGGTGCAAGCACCGTCGAGGCACTCGAAGGCCACGGTCCAGTTCGGGCGGAAGACCTTGATGAGGACGTGCGGGGCAGAAAAGCCAGCGATGGTGATTTTGTTGGGGGCAGGGGTGATGGTGATGCTGGAGCAAGGGTCACTGCTGCCAGTGCAGTTGTCGAGGATGTCTTGTTCGGAGTTGCAGTTGCCGGCGTTGTTGCCGATGTCGGTGGTAAAGGAACCGCCATTGTTGTCCAGCAGGTCGAACAGGACGCAGCAGTCCGACAACAAGGGGTGGTTCTTTAGGTAAATATTGGTTTGAACGGAGGCCAAGGCCGAGAGGGCAGAAATATCTGCCAGCACATCGTTGCCATCCAGTGCCAAAGTCCCCACTGCCTGGAGGCTTTGGAGGCCGTTCAGGCTTTGCAGGGCATCGCAATTTTCAATAACGAAAACCCCATTGACGTTGGTCAAATTGCTCAGGCCTTCGATGCTTGTCAGGGAGGTGTTGCCGCCAAGGTGGATTTCAAGCCCGTTCACACTGGTGAGGCCGGAAAGGCCATTGAGGTTTTGCAGGGAGGTATTATGGGTCAAAGTCAAGCTGTTCCCCAACTGGGTGATGCCTTCCAGCCCGTCCACGTTCAAAAGGGAGGGGTTGCTCAACATGACGACCCCAAGTTGAAAGGCCCCGCTTAGGCCGGACAAGCCTTGTACATGCTGGAGGTTTTCACAAAATACCACCGCAACGTGATGGGCTGATGTGATGTTTTCAAGGCCATGCAAATTGAAGAGTTGGTCGTTGTTTTCAATGACAATGGCACCGTTCACCTGCGTGATGCCGAGCAGTGGGCTGAGGTCGGTAATGTCCGAGGAAGCGCCCTGTGAGCCAAAAGGCGAGCGAATCCGCAGGTCACCCTCAACGATGTAGCAGTTCACGGCATCCACTTCCGCTTGCGATTCGAGGATGAGGTCGCCCTGGCAGATGGTTGTCCCGCCCATGATGGTGAAGGGCTTCACCACCATATTATTGTTCTCGTTGCTTTCAGCAATGGCGTTGTCCCCGTCTATTTTCACAATTAAATAATACTGGCCTGCGGCCAAATTGGCGGGGATGGTAGAAGCACCGGGCACGTTTTGCACCGCAAAACCAGCAGTATAGTTGCCCGTCTGGATAGTGCCATCCTGCACGTCGTTGGCGCTCAGGGTCTGGTCGGTGCTGATGTAACTTTTGATGGTGAAATTGCCGGGAACTGCCGCCGTCCCTGCATTGCTTGCATTGAAATTGTAGCTCAATATTGCGCCAGCGACAACCGATACATTCGGTATTTGCAAATCTGCAATCGTCAAATCAGGCTGTGGGGTTGGGCCACTGCCGCCCGATGTTGCTGCCTCATCGTCCTGTACGGGCGTAGGTGGTGTGCCGTTGTTGGGCTGGCTGTCCGAGTCTGTCTCGTTGGCCGCCGTCACCTGCGCATAAGCGACTGGCACTGAGGCATTTAACAGAAAATAATTGACCGTCAGCGTGGCCGAGCCGTTGGCGGGGATGCTGCCCACCGTCCACACTTGGTCGCCATTGGGGTTGAAGCTGCCTTGCGAAGCAGTGAACTCGTTGCCGCCCACATAGACCACGCCTGCTGGCTTCGCAAATTTGACCTTCACGCCCGTGGCTGCTTGCGGCCCAGCGTTGCTGAGGGTCAGCTTGACGGGGTAGTTGCTCCATTGGGCTGGGTTGGCGGTCAGCTGCTGCGCAAGGAGGGAGAGGTCAATCTGGCCGGAGCCGACGGGATGTAATACTTGTATTGTTTCATGACCGGAGTTTCCTTTTGAGGAATTGACATTATTTCCTTCGTTTAGTTCAGTAACGACCATGCCGTTGTCCAATCTGGCAATCATATAATATACACCCTCTGGGACATTTAGCGGTATTGGGTCTTTAATATTAAAACCATAAAAAACCTCGTTTACCAAGAATCTCTGTGAAATTAAATAATCGGAAGCATCAAGAAATTCATCAGAGGAAATAAAAACTTCTAATTTTATAGGAAATTGATTGGGAGGTATGGGGCCTCCGAGATTTACGATGCCAATTTGTGAGGAAAGGGTATCTCCTACCGTATAAATATTTAGTTGGGGATAAATGATATTGGATACATAATTAGGGTAAAGGTCAGGCAACCCATCTGTTCTTGCCACTGATAGCAACTCAGTCGAAGCTACTACATTGTTCGATTCATTCGATTCAGCCACTTCGTTCGGGTAATCTACATTTAGGATGACATGATAAAACCCTTGGGGAATATTGACAGGTATGGGTGCGCTGACATTTATTGGCGGATAAAGACTGGAAGAAGTCTCAATGAGGTAATCATTGCCATCCAGCAATTCATCAACTGATAAATAGGCTCTCATTTTATAAGTGCCATTATATGCGGCCTGACCGATATTTACAACCTGAAAAAACACGCCCCCACCAATCCAGCTACCGCCCGCTGTGACAGAGCTGCCAGCCAAATTGATATTCTGGATGGTTAGGTCGGGCATATCATTTCCCGTATTGGAGCAGGTTGCCGGAGCTTCCACTGTTAATAAAAACACTGAACTCAGGTTTACATCAT
>JADLHE010000082.1 GCA_020848965.1 Saprospiraceae bacterium | reverse complement strand
GTTTGGTTGATACAGCCAACGCAGCCGAGCAATCCTTCGCTGGGCGACCATGTTAGTGTCGCAATTTCTGCAAGGGGGATTTCAGGTATGACCACCGTGATTTCGACCGTTTCACCAGCTTCAATAACATGGTCGGGGCCAAGCTCAACGGTAAACGGCACAGCGCCTTTGAGTTCGACAACGAGCGAAGTTTCACAGCCGTTGCCATCTTTTACCTCCACTTTGTAAGCCCCTGCCTCACTGACCGAAAACTGACCGTTGGCCTGTAAATCGCCGTCATTGATGGCAAATTCATACGGCCCAGCACCGCCAGAAGCGGCTACTTCAAAACTGGCATTTCCGGGGTTTTCACATTCAAAATCGGTAACGGAAAGCTCATTCAACTCCAGCAAGGGTGGGGATTCTACAATTACCGATTCAGTAGCCTTGCAACCATTGACATCCGTTAAAGTGACGGAATAATTTCCTGCTTCGAGGCCAGTCGCATTGGCCGATTGCAGCCCATTTGACCAAGTGTATGCGTAAGGTGGTGTGCCGCTGGCAATGACCGTGGCAGTGGCCGCTCCGTCTGATGCGCCAGCACAGCTTATGCCGAAGCCATTGAAATCGGATTGAATACCTGCCGAAAGGCTTGGCAATGGATAAAGGCTGGTTTCAGTAATGACCAAGCTATCGCAACCATTTTGATTGGACAGCAACTGGTTGATAGTGCCAACTTCACTTGGCTCGCAAGTTTGGGCAAACAAATAAGTCGTGTCAGTTTGGACTAGGGTAGTGGAGGTGATGGCTACGCTATCGCAACCGAATTGATTGATGAATTGCGCAGATGTTACCCCGGTTTGGTTTGGGTCACAGCTTTGTAGGTAGGTATAAGTGGTGTCGCTTGCAGCAAAAACAATGGTCTGGATAACCACACTGTCGCAATTGTTTTGATTGGGGAAATGCTGGATAAACGTACCAGTTTGAGCAGGCACGCAGCTCGTCCCGCCGATGTGTGTTGTATCCAACTGATTGACAATCAAGGTGGTATAAACGGTGCTGTCGCAACCATTGGAAGCCGTCAAAACATCGGTAAAGATGCCGGGCTGCGTTTGCGGAGCACCTGCCAGAATGATGCTTTCGCCTTCGCAAATGGCTGTGGTTTGGTAAGTGGTTGCCTTCGGTAAAAGGGTGATAGTGGCCGAACTGCTGGCCGTGTTGCTGCAAAAATCCGTCGCCACACTCACCAATGTGTAGGTCGTTGTGCCTCCAGATGGGCTAACCGATAATTGGTAACCATTGTAAATTCCATTCAGGCTTGCGTTGTTCAAACCGTCATTGTAAACCACCGTGAATGGCCCATTGCCCAAAAGATTAAGCATCAAATTGGCCGTTTCGCCTTCGCAAATACTAGTTGAACCTTGTATCGTTGCCGAAGGCAAAGCATTGAAAACAATCGGGGTTCCAGTGGCAACGCCCATGCAGGGGTCGTTCAAATCTACGCCGTTTGCAGTGGCGTTTCCTACCACCGCCGAAACATAATAAGTGGTGCCATATTGCAAATTCGGCTGAAAACTGAACGACGGTATCGGGCTGGTTGCCAGCACATTGCCTAGCTGATTGGAGGGGCTGGTGTGCAAAACATAAACCACCGCATCATTGGGGTCGAGAATTTGCCCACTCAATGGCGGTACTACGATTGGCCCATTGCCGCAGGTCGCCACCAATGTTTGGCTCATGATGCCCGGCATGGTTACGCAATTGCAGACAACTTGGTTGGCCGCTACAACCGATGGGCTGCAATCGTTTTCATCTGATAAATAAAAGCTGTAGCCGCTGCCAGTTGGAATGGGGTCGCTGATAAAATAATAGGCCCCGTTTGAGCTGATAGTCCCATCCCCACCGCTTACTTCGTAGCTGCCTGCATCTCCTCCGACAATCTCGAAACTCACCCTGAAATTAGTGCCGGTAGCATCGCATACTTCCATGATATTCAAGGGGGTAGGGGCAGAAACGATGTTCACTGTTCCCGTTCCGCTTCCTGTGTTTGAACAGCCATTTTGGTCGGTTATTGCGGTGATTTGATAGCTGCCAGCTTCGTTCGCATCGAAAGAAAATGGGCTTGCGGTCATGCTCAATGGAGGCTGAGGAGCGCCGTTGATGGCATAATTGACGGTCCAGCCGCCAAGTCCGGTAGCGTTGATGGTCATGTAAACATCATCGGTGCCATTTTCGCAAATTTCACCGCTGCCACTAATGGTTGCCGCTGGCAAGGCCAGCACCTCAAAGTTGTTATTGGTGGTAGTGGTGCAACCATTTGCGCCAGTGACAGTGTAGTTGACAAGGTGATTGCCCACGCCCAAAACTGAAGGGTTCAATTGGCCAGAAGCACTGGCAGCACCTCCCCAGGTTCCGCCTGCGGGCAAGCCGACCAATGTTTGTACGCCTTCATTCAAACAGTATGGCCCGGCTGCTGGCAAGGTTGCCAACGGCGCAGCAAGCACTGTGATATTTGCTTGCGCAACAGTCGAGCAATTATTCCCATCGGTAAAAGTATAGCTGACCTGAAAACTGCCTTGTCCGAGTGCGGCTGGGTTTATTTGCCCCAATGTGTTGGCCACTCCGCCCCAAGTTCCACCCGCCGGAATGGCTGTAAGTTGTTGAATACCAGCGTTTTGGCAGATTGGCCCAATGGCCGAAATCGTTGCAGTTGGCGGAGCCACTATATTGAAACTAATGGATTCGGTGGTTGAACATCCGTTGGAACTGGTGAAGCTATAAGTTGCCGAATGGCTCCCCAAGCCCAATTGTGCAGGGTTTATTTGGCCTTGTGCATTGGCTGCACCGCCCCAAGTCCCGCCCACCGGGCTGGCGCTAATTGTTTGAAGACCAGCATTTTGACAGATTGCGCCTATGGGCGCAATGCTCACAGTCGGCACTGATAGTATGGTCACTGTGCTACTGGCGCTGCTGGTTTGGCCGCTGGGCGAGGTGTAAGTGTAGGTGACGGTATTCGCCCCAACTGTTAGTAGGCTTGGGTTGATTTGGCCTTGTGCATTGGCAGCACCACCCCAAACTCCTCCGACTGGACTAGCTGTAAGTTGTTGAATACCAGTATTTTGGCAAAATGGCCCAGCAGCTTGGATGGAAATGGGTGTCGGGTAATTCACGTTAATGACGAGCGTGAACTCGCAAACTCCGCCATTGCCATCACTTACCCGCACCCGGATGAAGTATTGTGAAGCTGTTCCGTTGGACAAATCCGCATTTGTCAAAACTTGGTTGCCGATGATAATGAACTTCGCATTGTCTTGACCTCCTGTACCTGCCACCAAGGTGTAGGTAAAGCTGTTGTCGTCGGGGTCGGTGGTGATAAAATTGCCCACCAAACTCCCCATTGGCGCATTGCTCTGTATGCTTGAATTGCTAAGTGTGGTGGAAGTTGGCGCTGCATTTTGAAGGAAATAAGTGGCCGTTTCACGGGCGCTCAGGCTCCAGGCGTTGTTGCTCCAAATTGACTTGATCCACTCAATTTCATAGTTCTGGCTGTTGTAAGTATAAACATATTTGTTGTCCAATAGCCAACTGCTTCCGTTCCAAAATTGGTGGGTGCGCTCATTGAGGCAGTTGTTTGCATTGTAAGTATAAAGGTAGCGGTTGTCCAAGGCCCAAGCATTGGCGGTAATGTTCCAACGATAGATGGCGTTCTCGGTGCGCAGGCCCTGGGTGTTAATCGTATAAGTATAGCGGAAGTCGTTGACCCACGCAGCGCCGTTCCAGTTCTGCTCGATTCGTTGTGTAAGCAAATCGGTGTTACTTTGGTAGGTGTAACTGTACTTCACGGCATTCACCCATGTACCACTGACCCAGTCTTGTCGGATGCTTTGCGTGCGGCGGTGTAGGGCATCGTAGGTATTGGTGTACCAATATTCGTTTTCCCAAATGCCCAAAGAGGGCCGCCAATCGTAGCGGTAACGGCTGGTGAGGTCACCCGCCGCATTGTAGGTATAAGTGTACCATTTATCATTCAACCATTGCCCCGTTTGTGTATTTCGCTCGTATTGGTACTCTTCGAGCAATTGTCCGGCAGCGTTGTAACTGAAGACGTTCATGGTGTTGAATTGCCAGATTCCATTGACGAAATCATAGTCAATGGTGGTGTCCACGAGCATCACATCATTGCATAGTCCGGGGCCAATGATAACCGTGCTGATAGCTTGGGCTGCTTGCCGCTCAGTTTCCCATTCGGGCATTTCTTCGATATGAAAAGGGCTGGAAGCCTTCGCAAAAGCCAAGGATAAAACGAATGTGAGGGTAGCGAGTGCTTTCATTTTTTGTTTTTGAAAAGTGATTTAGGCAGGTCGTTTTCGGCGAGTTGCACGACCTCATCGGCATGGAGCCAGCCATCGTTCCATTCCGAAACGAGCAAAACAATGGTGCGGTCTTTTGTGCGCTCCATCAACATACGCACGATGTTCATGCGGGCCTCGGCGGGCAGGTCGGTCATTGGGTCGTCTATGAACAGAATCGGTTTTTCGGTCAAAAAAGCACGGCCGTATTGCAAGAGCTTGCGCTGGCCAGCCGAGAGTTTGATGCCTCTTTCACCTATTTTTTTGTCCAAATCAAGTTGCTGCCCTTCGGGCAATCCCTCTTGCAGGACGGCGAGTATTTGCGCAGCTTTTTCCCTTTTCTCCGGCTTTCGGCTGTACGAAATGGCCTCGAAAACGGTTCGCCCAAGCAAGGGAAACCCATCTGAAATGGCCACGGCGTTGCGCCGCCAAGTTTTCAGGTCAACCATGCTCAGGTTTTGTCCGTCCACCAGGATTTGGCCTTCGGTCGGGTGGTAAATCCCCATGAGCAGCTTTAACAAGGTGGTTTTTCCGTAGCTAGGTGGGGCAGCCAATACCGTCAAACGGCCTGCCCGGAGCGTCAAATTGAGTTGGCTGAGCAGTTTTGTTTTCTTTGAAAAACCAAAGCCCAAATTGTTCAGCTCAATTTTGCCTCGTTTGAAACGGAAGGGAGGCAATTCCTTTTTCTCTGCATCGAGCGAGAGCAGTTTTGACAGTTTCCGGAAGGAAACATTCCCCATTTCCCAAACGGAATTGGCCCGGTAGGCCCTTCGCAAAGTGGGAATCAAGGTGATGAAAAGCAGCACAAAAGCCAATAAACTGGTGCTGTCCAAGCCAGTGCCTTTCATGCGGTGAACGGTAAAAAGCACCACGCCTAAAACGGCGTAGATTAAACCGGGAATAAGGGCGTAAATCAATGAGTAGATTCGATGGAAGTTGGCGCCGTAGCTGTATAGTTCGTCCGATTGTTTCACAAACTTCTGATACTCAGGGGCTTCCTTGTTAAATGCCTTCAAAGTGACGGCCGCCAATAAACGCTCGCTTACGAAAGCCAAAAGTTCGGAGCGGCTACCTCGGCGCTTGCTGGTGGCCTTGCTTAATCGTTCGTTGAGCAGGTAAACCAAAATGGCTGTGAGTAAAAATCCGGCAGCCATCGTCAGAGAGACCATTGGGCTGAGCCATGCCATTGCGAGCAAGGCGAGCAATATCATCAGGCAATCAATGCCAAATTGCAGGATGCCAGCTGTCAGGTAATTCTGCACCGATTGCATATCAGCGGAATAGCGGAGCAGGAATTGGCCTACACCTTTTTCATCGTAAACAGCCGTGGTAATGCGGAGTTGGTGTTCAAAAAGTTGTTCTCTAATTTGCTTCGCAAATCGCTCGCCCAACAGCCCTGCACCATAGCGTTGGGCGAAATGGAAGATGGTTCGAAGGGCAACCATTGCGACGAAAACCAGCAAAAAAGCGTTCAAGTCTGCCCCCCAACTGTCTGGGAACCATTGCAGAAGCACCGCTTTCTTGTTGCCCCCGAATTCCAGTTCAAAAAATTTCCCAAGACTAATGGGCAAAAGAAGGGTGAGACCACTGGCCATCAAGCCAAAACCAAAGGTCGCCACGATGAGCGACCTATTGGTTTTGAAAAATACGGTAAGTATTTGCCTTTTAGCACTCATTTTATAACTGAGTTTATGCAGCCGAGGCCACGGTCATCCGCTTGGTGGCCGAGCTTTTGGGCTGATGGCCGTTCATTTGGTCATGCACGGCATGGCCTCCCAACATTTCCAGAATGGCAGGCGTGCCTATTTCGGCAATATGCTTTACTGGAATATGCGTGCGGCTCGCTACCTCTTGCCGGAGTAATGGGCTGGTTGTGAAAAGGCCGCTCACTGCAAACGGCTCTATGCCATGTTCCTTCAGTAAGCGGATGCCGTTCAGTGCACTGAGGCTCTCCGGTGCGGAGAAAACGACATGGCTGACCGTGCTCATGAAGGCCTGGTTGCGAAGCAACATTTCCGTCTCCCGTTGGAATATGCCATCGGCAATTTCAATCACCACATAGTCTGGTTTTACCGTTTCGACGCTCGTCAACAGCCCTTCAAACAGGTTCAGCAGTTCTTGCAATTCGCACATATAGGTGGAAGGGAACCCGAACTTGCTGAAATCGGTGGAAATTTGTGCACCGCAATCCCTCGCAAAATGGATGTCCTTGGTGTAAACCGTGCCTGTGAGTTTGATGAACGCTACCCGCTTGCCTGCTGCACGCAATCCACGGCAGGTGTAAGCTGCGGAGGTGGTTTTGCCACTATCCATGCTTGCGCCCAGCGAGAGGATGATTTTGTACGGCCTGAGTTTTGAAGGCGAAAAGGTCTCTTCTGTGCGG
>JADLHE010000081.1 GCA_020848965.1 Saprospiraceae bacterium | reverse complement strand
GGAACAGCAACCAAAGTGCATGGCTTGGCTTTTGACCCACAAGTTTGCACATCTCTACGAAGTTGACACCGGGAATCAGGGCTTTTTTGCCCTCCACGCCTGCTTTTTCAAACAGCTTCATCATTGTGATGCTGAACAGGATATAGGTGACAATCAGGAATATTAAAATGGTCATTTTACAGAAAATGAAGTTTGATAAAAAAGAAAAAGCTGGGTGGAACGCACCTTTTATGGGCGGCAAAGATAAACCAAATTGCAAGCCAGCAACGGAAAGCTCAGACTAATTGCGGGCGTCATTCGACAAAGCCTTCTATGTGCAGTTTTTCTGCCTTGCGTTGGTGCATGAAGAACACGGTGATTTTTTTGCTGAAGTAACCCAGTTTGCGAGCGTCAAATGTCACGTTCACACTTCCTTCCTTGCCCGGCAATACGGGGTTTTCAGTCCACTCCGTTGCGGTGCAACTACAGGTAAAACGGACATTTTCGATTTGCAAAGGCGCATCTCCCGTGTTTTTGAACTTGAAAAGATAGTTCACTGGCTTGCCCTGCGGTATATCGCCAAAGTCGTGTTCAACAGGAGTTGTCCATTCAAAGGCTGGCGCCAAAATGAAGGGCGATTGCAGTACTAGTAATAGGTTGAGGGCTAATGCAAGCATGGTTGTTTATGAATGAAAGGGCGAATAATCGGTCAAAACCCTTCAAAAATTATCATTATTCAAGATTTCCCAAGTATGGTCAGCCAAAAGCTTCACAGTTGCTTGGAAACTAACTTTAGCGCTTCGGCCCCATTCGCTTGGGGCAACCATAGAAATGAATTCGGTTCCATCGGGCCTTGTGTAAAGATGGTAAATATGGCCAATCAAGGGCTTGAAATTCATCCCCACTTTGTAAATCCGCTCCGAGATGTCCACCCGGCGATGTATTTCTTGGGCTTGGGCCGCCAATAGCTCAACCTGTTTCCTGATTTGGTCGAGCTGCATTTCTGTCTGCTCGTACATGGCGGCCACGGCCAATCCTGTCACCCTCCCCCTGTCTATCGGCCTTATGACAGCGCTGCCGACTGTATGCGCATAGGGCAAGGTACTGGGCGATTCCGCCACTTTCTTCTCATCTATTGGGTTCACAAATTCCTCGCTCATGGCTTTATTTTTACACGGCTTCACTGCTTTATGGCTCCATTGTTTCATGACCACAGTACTCGGCAATGACACCTTGAAACCATGCAGCCATGAAACAATTGGCCAGTGTAACCATGCAAGCCCAAAACAGTTTATTTCAGGTCAAAAGTGCTTTTGCCAGTGAGGTAGCCTTTGTTGAAGACTTCCACGGTGTACTTGCCTTTTGAAAACGAACCGAGGTTGGGGTCCCAATTGAAGCAAACTTCTGCTGCATCTTGGTTGTAATCGTACTCTTTCATAAAGGTGTAACGGATTTCATCCCGATGCTCTTTGCTGTAAAACATGCCAGACCCCAGTTCATCAATTGCCATTGTTTCACCGACTGGATTTAGGAGGCGCACGTAAAATGTTTCCGTGCCGGGACGTGCCACCCTGTTTTCAGAAGTGTTGAAGCATACCTTCAATTGGTCCACATTTTTGGCAAATTTCTTCTTGACGGTCTTGCCACTATTGCGTTCTTTCAAGGGCGTCACCGTAATTTTATCCACTTTGATAGCGGAGCCAAGCGTCACTTTTTCAGTCAGCTCGGTTTTTTCCGTGGTGAGTTGTTGTTTTTCAACCGTCAGTGCGGATTTCTCGCCTTCCAATTGGGAATTGCGAACGGTGGCGCTGTCCAAATTGGCGGTCAGGCTTTGGGTTCGTGCGGTGAGTTCTTCTTTTTCGCCTTTCAGGCCCGCAATCTCGGATTTCATGCGCTCTATTTCAGCCACATAGCCGGCCACTTGACTGCGCATGTTTTTCATTTCGGCCTTGGCACGAGACAATTCGCCCCCACCGGTCAACAAGCCGTCAATCTTGACTTTTTGCTGGCGCAATTCTTCTTTTTGCTGGTCAATGATGGCGTTCAATTCCTCATTGCTGCCACGCATTTCCTCCAGTTCGGAAAGCGCTTCTTGGTATTGTTTTTCCAGTTCAATTTTCAACTTGTTGGACTCGTCGAGCTGTGCAGCTTGGGTGTCCACCACATCATCTTGTTTGTATTTGTTGAAAAGCAAGATGCCATTGGTCAACAGCAAAACCGCAATGATAATTCCTGCGATAATCAAAAGCCGTTGCTGTGAAGAATTGTTGTTTGCCATGTTTCAGAGTATTGAGTTAATTTAATGAATGTCTTGCCTTAAAAGATTGGTTGTCAAGAGGTTGTTTGGTTTCAGAAGACAAAGAGTGCTTCTTATACGTCATTTCACATGCAAAGTTAGCAATATTGTCCAACCAATAGAACGTACTGGATTTCAACCGATTGCATACCTTCGCCACTCTGAAAAAAGCAGATTATGATAGAATCAATTGACATCGCCAATATCCTTTTCCTTGACCTTGAATGCGTATCGCAACAAGGCAATTTCGACGACTTGGACGAGACTTTTCAAGAGTTGTGGGCCACCAAGGCCAAAACGCTGATGAAACGGGAATTGACGGGCGATGAAATCGAAATGTCCTACAACGACAAGGCTGCCGTTTATGCAGAATTTGGCAAAATCATCTGCATTTCGGTGGGCATCGTAGTTCGGGACGCCGACCAGAGCCTTAAAGTCAGGCTGAAATCCTTCGCCCATTTGGACGAAAAACAATTGCTCAAAGACTTTTGCGGCCTTTTGAACCAGCACTATAAAGACCCCACGAAGTTCTATTTGTGCGGGCACAATATCAAGGAATTTGATATTCCTTACATCTGTAGGCGGCTGGTTGTCCATCAATTGGAGTTTCCGGCGCTGCTGCAAATTCATGGCAAAAAGCCTTGGGAGGTCAAGTACCTGCTAGATACGATGGAACTCTGGAAATTTGGCGACAATAAAGCCTACACCTCCCTTAAATTATTGGCCGCCGTGCTGGGTTTCCCATCCCCAAAGGATGATATTGATGGTAGTGAGGTGGGCCGTGTGTATTGGGAGGAACAGGACATTGACCGCATTTCTTTGTACTGTGAAAAGGACGTCTTGGCCACGGTTCAGCTTTTCCTGCGTTTTCGTCGGATGCCCATTTTAGGGCCGGAGCAGGTTCATCATATCAGGTGACACCAAACCAACATATAATCCCAGAATTGTTCGAAAAAAACTTCAAACTGCCAAGTGTTTTCCGCTTTTTCGATGATGCCAGTTGTCTTTCCAGCTTGTTGATAATCAACGGGTTGTATGAGAATATGCTCCCTAAAGTCCAATTGCTTTCTGCCGTGGGCTTTGTATAGTGCCTCTTTTGCTCCCCAATAAAAATGAAGCTGCTGAAGCCTTGTTTCAGGCCGAAGGCTTTGCATTTCTTCCGGGCGCATGAATTTTTTGGCGAGTACCTCAATTTTTGGAACCATCGCCTGGATGTCAATCCCACTTGGCTTTTCTGACAAAATGACGGCCACCAGTTCGTGGGAGTGGCTGAACGACAAATGAAAAGGTGTTCCAAAAAGGTGGGGCTTGCCGAATTCATCTTTCAAAACGGGAATCCGGTCTTCCATGCCTTTGGCAAGCAACATTTCATGCACCAAGTACCGGCTTGCCAGCCACTCCAATTGCCTCCGACCTTTCAAAGGGCTTAGTTCCTTTAGCTCAACCTCCTGTAAATCAAGTCTTTGTGTGAAAAACCATGCTACTTCCTCCATCCGCCAAATGCCGATGGTCGAACCATTTTCCAGTGTTTTTTTTATCAGAAGCCCCATGAATTGTTTGACCTTTGCGCTAAACAGTGTCGGGACTGTCAGCCCGTATCACTGCAAAGAACGCAAACCGTTGCAATACCATCCATGAAAGTCACCAAACTTGCGCAATTGACTGGCCACAATGCCGCCATTTTCGCCCTTGCAAACAGCAAGGATGAGCGCCATTTTCTGTCTGGTGCTGGCGATGGTTGGGTGGTTGAATGGGACTTGGACGCTCCCGATTTGGGCAAGCTGTTGGCCAAGTTGGAAAGCCGGATTTTTTCAATTCTTTTTTTGAGAAAATCCAATAAAATTGTAGCAGGCGACATGGACGGCGGGGTTCATTGGATTGACCTTGAGCACCCTTCAGCAACCAAGGATATTGCCCATCACAAAAAGGGCGTTTTTGCCATTCTTGAACTCGAAAATTCGGTGATTACGGTGGGCGGCGATGGTAAATTGAGCAAATGGGACTTGGCTCAAATGCGTTCTACGGAATCCTATTTCCTTTCAAATCAATCACTTAGGTGCATAGACTATTGCGAAGCAAGGAACGAACTGGCAGTGGGCGGGAGTGACGGGGCAATATACAGATTGGATGCAACGACCTTGGAACTTCGCCAAAAAATTGACTCGACGCACAGCAATTCCGTGTTTTCGCTCTGTTATTCGCCCAGTGCCAAATACCTTTTGTCGGGTGGTCGGGATGCCTATTTGAATGTTTGGGATTTGGAAAAAGATTTTGAGAAAATCAATGCACAACCAGCCCATTTGTTCACCATCAATAGCATCAATTTCAATGCGGAGGCAAGTCTTTTTGCAACGGCCAGTCGTGACAAAACGGTGAAGATTTGGGATGCATCAAATTTTGAATTGTTGAAGGTTTTGGAAGGTGGAAGGGATGGCGGTCATTTTAACTCCGTCAACAAGGTTTTATGGTCAAAAGCAGGGAACCTTCTCATTTCTGCGGGCGACGACCGAAGCATCATCCTTTGGAAGATAGAAAACTGACCAAAAGCAAAAGCCCGAAAGTAGCAAGGCAACAGCGAGCGTCGAAGTATCACCGGGTTTTAGACCAGGGGCTATTGCCCGCTACATTCTAGGTGTTTATAATTGGCTTAGGCTAGTTTTCAATGAAAAAAGAGAGCGTGCCATCTCAAAACTTTAGATGTTTAGAAAAAAGAAATCCTGTTCACTGATGGCAAAGAAATGTCGGGAATTCAGACAAGGCAAGTAAGTGGTATCGCCTCACTGCTTGTTTATCTGAACTTTAACCAATTTGCTCGTAATTTGGCGAGTTGTTAAAATTTGGTGCATTTGTTAACCTATTCATTATCAATGCTTTATTGAAAGTGTTAAGATGCAAATCCACGAACTGTTAAACCATTTTAACCTTTGATTTGAGTAAATCCACCGCCCGTTTGGGCAGACATTGGGCCGCTGATGACTACGTTTCGGGCATTCTGAGCGGGGATAGGGTAGTGCTCGGCAGGGCAATTACTTTGGTGGAAAGCACACGTGCCGAGCACCGTGAATTGGCGAATTCCATCCTCGAAAAATGCCTTCCTCATTCGGGCAATTCGTTCCGTATTGGCGTAACCGGGCCGCCGGGCGTTGGCAAGAGCAGCTTCATAGAAGCTTTTGGTGAAAAACTGGTTCGGGAGCAGGCTCGAAATGTGGCGGTTTTGGCCATAGACCCTAGCAGTTCGGTCAGTGGCGGCAGTATTTTGGGCGACAAAACCCGTATGGAAAAGCTCGGAAATTTGGCCAATGCTTTCATCCGACCTAGTCCAGCGGGGAAGACGCTCGGTGGTGTTGCCAATTGTACCCATGAAACGATTTTGCTTTGCGAAGCAGCTGGTTTTGACACCATTATTATAGAGACGGTTGGGGTAGGGCAGAGCGAAACGGCGGTGTCTGGCATGGTGGACTTCTTCCTCTTGCTGCATTTGCCCGGTGCGGGCGATGAATTGCAAGGTATCAAAAGGGGAATTGTGGAATTAGCCGACCTCGTGGCCGTGAACAAAGCAGATGGCGAGCGGCTTGAATTGGCAAAATCAGCCAGACGTGACCTTGCGCAAGCCCTCCATTTTTATCCTGAAAAACCAAGCGGCTGGCTACCAAAAGCAGTGACTTGCTCTTCACTTACTTTAGATGGATTGTCTGATGTTTGGTCGCTTATGCTTGATTATCAACAAATTACGAAAGCGAATGGCTGGTTTAATGAAAATCGTAAACGGCAGCGAATGAGCTGGTTTTCCTCCCAATTGTCGCAAGCACTCGAACGCTTTTTTTATGAAAATGACCAAGTGAAAGCCGCTTTGCAGCCCATTAGGCTTTCCGTGGAAAATGGGGAATTGTCGCCGACCCAAGCAGTGGGGCATTTGATGGATTTGTTTCAAACTGCCATTGCTGAAAGCAAAAAATAGCGCAGATACCTCTGGCCTATCGGTGCTGACCCTGCCGTTTTGTCACCTTGTTTTTTTGTTTTTCCTGCCAAAAATTATAATTTCGGATGTAAAAATGTACAAAAAGTCAGGACTGACCTGCTGGCATACCGATTGATATGCAGCAGAAACGAACCATTTTTTGCAAAAACATAAATTCTAATCATAATGGGTAAAATCATTGGAATTGACTTAGGAACAACCAACTCCTGCGTGGCCGTAATGGAAGGCAACGAGCCAGTCGTAATCGCTAACGACGAGGGCAGGAGGACAACCCCTTCCATTATTGGCTTCCTCGACAACGGGGAGCGCAAGGTGGGCGACCCTGCCAAGCGCCAAGCCATTACCAACCCCAAGCGTACCGTGGCTTCCATCAAGCGTTTCATGGGCCACCGCTATTCTGAAATAAGCAAGGAGTTGGAGCATACTACTTATAAAGTGGTAAAGGGCGAGAACGATACCGTTCGGGTGGACATTGACGGCAGGCTCTATACCCCACAGGAAATCTCGGCGATGACGCTTCAGAAAATGAAGAAAACAGCTGAGGATTTCCTTGGAACAGAGGTGACAGAGGCGGTCATCACCGTACCTGCTTACTTCAACGACTCCCAGCGCCAAGCCACCAAAGAGGCGGGCGAAATCGCTGGCTTGAAAGTGCGCCGTATCATCAACGAACCAACGGCTGCGGCCTTGGCCTATGGTCTCGACAAGCGCCACAAGGACATGACCATTGCGGTTTATGACCTCGGTGGTGGAACCTTCGATATTTCAGTTTTGGAACTGGGCGATGGCGTTTTCGAGGTGAAATCAACCAACGGCGATACGCACCTCGGCGGCGATGATTTCGACCGCAAAATCATTGACTGGCTGGCGGACGAGTTCAAATCAACCGAAAACATTGATTTGCGCAAAGACCCGATGGCGCTTCAACGCTTGAAGGATGCCGCAGAAAAAGCCAAAATCGAGCTATCTTCTTCTTCAGAAACGGAGATTAACCTGCCTTATATCACGGCTGTGGACGGTGTGCCAAAACACTTGGTCATCAAATTGAGCCGAGCCAAGTTCGAGCAAATCACCGATGATTTGGTGAAGCGCACCATCGAGCCTTGTCGTCAGGCAATCAAAGACGCTGGCCTCACTGCCAACGATATTGATGAGGTCATCTTGGTGGGTGGTTCTACCCGGATTCCCCGCATTCAAGCGGTGGTGGAGGAGTTCTTCGGTAAAAAGCCAAACAAAGGCGTGAATCCGGACGAAGTGGTAGCCGTTGGCGCAGCCATCCAAGGTGGTGTTCTCACTGGCGAAACCAAGGACGTGCTCTTGTTGGACGTAACGCCGCTTTCTTTGGGCATTGAAACAATGGGTGGTGTTTACGACGTGGTGATTGAGTCAAACACGACGATTCCTTCCAAGAAATCGAAAGTGTATTCAACGGCAGCAGACAACCAGCCGAGTGTGGAAATCCACATCCTGCAAGGCGAGCGCCCAATGGCCCGTGACAACCGCAGCGTAGGCCGTTTCATACTCGATGGACTTCCTCCAGCGCCACGTGGCGTGCCACAAGTGGAGGTCAGCTTTGACATTGACGCAAACGGTATCCTGAGCGTGAGTGCGGTGGACAAAGGCACTGGCAAGCAACAAAACATCCGAATTGAAGCCAGCACAGGCTTGAGCAAAGAGGAAGTTGCGAGGATGAAAGCCGAGGCCCAGGCCAATGCCGACACCGACCGCCAAACCCGTGAGCGGGTGGAAAAATTGAACCAAGCTGACTCCTTGATTTTCCAAACTGAAAAACAGTTGAGCGAGTACAAGGACAAGATTCCTGCTGACAAAGTGGGTGCTATTGAAGCAGCTTTAAATGAGCTGAAAGAGGCGCACAAAGCGGAGAATTTGGACGGTATCGAGAAAGCTTCTGCAAGTTTGAACGCAGCATGGCAGGCAGCCAGCCAAGACATGTACCAGGCTTCGCAGCAACAACAACCCGGTGCAGACGCCAATGGCCACGATGCTGGCCAAGGCGGTGGCAGCGGTGCGAAAGAAGATGTTACAGACGTAGAATTTGAAGAGGTTGGAAAGTAATTTTTCAGCTTCTGTGAAAATAAAAAGGCGGCACTCCGAAAGGGGTTGCCGCCTTTTTCATTGATGGATGGCCGACAAAGATTTAGGCAGCTATTGTATTTTTTACACCAAATACTACCTTAGCACCTTCACTACTCATTTTTACTAAAATCTTTTCAGTATGAAAAAAATCTACCACGTGCTTTTCGTAGTTTCGTTTATGTCGTTTGGCTCGACGATGAACGCACAAAGCGACACACTTTTCTTCTTGAACTTCCAGACTGACCCAAGTGCCAGTATGGCGGAGTTCCCTGACCCAGGTTTGACTGACTCCATGTGGGTCAATTTTGATGAAGATGGAGTGGATGCCGAAGGTGGCTATCCTCGCACTTTTTTCCATGATTATGATTGGATTTTGCCAGATTCTGGTAGTACAGAAGACACCAACTTCGTTTTTGTAAGCCGCTCTTGGTTGCTAGGGTTTGATACCTCCAATAGCAACTGGCTCATCAGCCCTGCCATGCAAATTGTGGACGCAAATGCCACATT
>JADLHE010000080.1 GCA_020848965.1 Saprospiraceae bacterium | reverse complement strand
CTCGTGGTTGCCGGGTAGCGTGGTCAGTTTTTCCATTGTGCCTTCCGCCCCGGCGGATGAACCGGCAACGGGCAAGCGGTAAAAATGCCGCTCGAAAGGCGTTTCCTTGTTGGATGTGAGGTAGAAATGCTTCTTGTCCCTTGAAAGGTCGGCGTTGATGATTTCAAAATTGCCTGAGGTCAGCGCCCGTTTCTCGCCCGTTATCACGTTCACGGTGTAGAGATGTGAGTAACCCGTCACCTCCGATTGGAAAAAGGCCGTGTTCTCGTCCACCCAGCCCAGATTGCCCATTGAGCCGCCCCAGCCACCGATGCCGGGGCCGCCAATCCATGCTTCGTCGTGTTGTTGGTCGAGCAGTTTGAGCGTTCCTTTTTCTAGGTCAAGGCTGCAAACCCAGCGGTCTTTATTGTCCAACGACAGCACGACGACCACCGCCTTCCCTCCTTCGGAAAATACGGGTTCCAACACGTTTACGGCTTTGGGTTTTTCAAAAAGTGGGTTCCAAGCCGTGGTGTCCCGGTGGTAGTCTTGCAGAAAAAGTGGTTTTTGCTTGATGCCGGGCAGTTCCTTCGTTTCCACCCAATAAACCGTGTCACGCTGGCGGTCCCAGATGCCGAGCGAGCCTTCGGGCTGTGCACCGCCCACTTTCGGCCTTGATTTCAGTTGCTCCACCTTCCCCGATTCGGTCACGTAGCTTGGCACATCGGTTTGTTCTGAGGTGACATCGGTGCCCACATTGAAGGTGATGAAGCGCAAATCGGGGCTTTCGGTGATGGAGTTTAGGCTTTTTTCACCGTAATAAACCGCCTTGGGACGCTTGGGCTTCAGGACGTCCTGCTGCCGTTTTTGGGCATCCCGTTCGGCCTTGCGCTCGGCGAGTATGTCGAAGAGTTCGAGTTGCTCCAATTCGAGGTCAGTTTTTTTGCGCTCCTTTCGTTCGCTGCCCTTTTTCAGGTCGGTGACTTGGGTGGTGGTGCCTTCGGCAATGTCCCAAGCATAGAGGTTGTCGAAGCGCTCGTAGATGACCAATTTCCCATCGCCACTGAACCGGGGCGAGGATTCGGTTTCCGAGGTGTTGGTTATCTGCTTGACCGTAGTGGCGGACTGCCGACTGCCAACTGCCGACTGCCAACTTATAAATAAATCGCCGTTTTTTGAGAAGACCTTTTTCGTGAAATCACGGGTGTAACTGCCCCGGGTAGGCATGGCCTTTAGCTCGTCAAGGCTGAGTTTTTCGGGCTTCGCCGTTGGGTTGGCTGCGCCAATGCGGTAGGTGCTCCGCAGGGTGTCCTTGTCGGGGTTCCAAGTGAAAAACACGGTGCGGCTGTCGTCGCTCCAAGCGATGTTCTCTGGCAGTGCCCCCACGAAGCCCTCGCCCTGCATGATTTGCTCGATGGTGAGCGGGGAAAGGTTGGGGATTGCTTGCCCCCTTGTGGTGAGGGATTGGGCGGCTAATTTGCCGAAGGCAAGAATGATGAATAAACAGGGGAATTGGCGCATGAAAGAATCGTCGTTGATCAATGGTCATTGAAGTCATTGGCAGCAAGGATAATGACTAATGGCCAAATAGACAAATGCCACATTACCACACAAACTTCACGTCCTGCTCACAAGCCACATCCAAGCTCTTGCACACGGGGCAGGCCAGTGCGGCGGCTTCCAGCAAGGCTTTTTCCTTATCGGTAAAATGGTTGGCGGCCATGTGGAAGGTCAATTCCACCCGTGCGATGCGGCGTGGGTTAGCGGCCATCACCTTGTTCACCTCGATGCGGGTGCCAGTGAGGTCTAGGTCCAGGTCTCGGGCCTTGATGCCCATGATGGTCATCATGCAGGCGCCGCGGGCCGTGGCCACGAGGTCGGTGGGGGCGAAGGCTTCGCCCCGGCCCTGGTTGTCCACCGGGGCATCGGTGACGATTTGGGTGCCGGAGGCAAGATGGGTGCAGGTGGTGCGGAGGTCGCCGTTGTAAACGATATTGGATGTCATGATGATGTGGATACTGGATACTGGATGCTTGGGGATGCTGGAGGTCCAGCTTGTGGGCGCAAAATAGGTCAATAATTTATTCTTGAGGAGCAAGCGATGAAACTTGTATGCTGGGCCGTTTTGTCCTAAAAAGAAGAGCTGCCTCGACTTTTCAAAGCAGCTCCTCGGAATTTCCATAAATAATTAGGAACACAGACATTTTGAATAAGGACGGCACTGTTGCTTGTGAGTCACCAAAATTCTTGTTGGCAGTCGTTTCTGCCGCTGTTTTTTTACGCAGTACCTAAAAACAAACTATTGGGTGATTGTAAAGCCATAAATATTGTGCTCCAATATTGGATTCAGGGCCTCGTTGCCGGGCACTTCGTTCGTTTAGGCAAAGAAATTGCTCCTATGTTCTGCCCTCCCCAACATTACAATCCTATTTCGATGAAATCCAATTGGCAACGCTTACCTGCCTTCCTTTTTGCAGTGTCCGTATTGGCCTGCACCAACGATATAAACCAACCTGGCGCAGTGAAGCCCGCCGAGCAAGAACCGAAAGCTGTGGCGGTCTCCAACCCGGCCCCGGTGGCTGAGCAAATCACCCCATCGCCGAAGGGCGCACAACCCCGCACCGCCGAAGAAATGGTGGCGGCGGGCTACAAACGCTACGGCATCGAGAAAGGAGCCTTTATTTTCCGGATTGATGGGGCGGTGAACGGAACCGAACACGTCTTCTTCGACAATTGGGGCTGGCGGGAGGCCAAATACACCCGCACGACCACCGAGCTGCAGAACCTCCATGAGGAAACGGACGAAGTGCAGTACCTAGATGGCGAGCGGCGTTATGTTTATTCTCCGAAAACCAAAAAGGCCCAATATTTCGATAGCAACCAAGTGGAGCAAATGGCCATTAAATACAAGACAAAGGACATGGTTGTCGTGGGCGATGAAATGCTCAAAAACATGGGCATGCAGCCTGCTGGCATGGCCAAGGTGGGCGAAACGGAATGCATCGTTTGGGCAAAAGCAACGCCCAAAATCCGTTTGTACATGTGGCAGGGCCTGACCATGGCCGAGGAATCCTACGTGAACAACGTGCCCATTGGCCGCCGCTGCATCCTGAAAGAACTTGAAAAAGACCCACCTTTGGATAAGATGGTGCTGCCAAAAGATGCCATCGTGGAAAAGATATAGGGCATTTAAAATGCCTTAAATACAGGTTTTACGCTTGTGAGTTTAACACCACTAGCTGGAAAAGGGTGGGACGGAAGTTTTGCTTCGCAAAATTCCCGTCCTACCCTTTTGTCGTTTTAAATTGCTTTTCATCGCTGTCATTTTTGCAACGTTGAATTCAAAAAAATCTGGCTGCAACTCGCCCAAACGGTGAGGTTTTACGGATTAAAGAATTGATGGGGTAAAAAAACAAAAAAGGCATGATCGGGAGTCAAATTTCCCAACCATGCCTTTTTCCAGCGTTTATTTTGGTTTAAAAAAAAAGCGATGCTCAACCCGCTGGCGGAACTGGTGCAGGCACCACGTTCTTCACCGCTGGGATGGATTTCAGGTAGGCAAAAATGGCCGACAAATCATCGTCCGACATGCCGACGTAGTTCTGCCAAGGCATGGGCGGGTTCAGCAACCGGTTGCCATCCATGCCCTTCCACTTGCCCTCCCGCAGCGCCTTGCCGAATTGTTCGAGCGTCCAACTGCCGATGCCAGTGTCGTCGGGGGTGAGGTTGGCGGCGTAGTTGGTGCCCCACGGGCCGACGGCAGCGGTCAGGCTCATGTTGAACAGGGCATAGCCTTTGAGGATGCCCTTGTCGGCAATGGGGGCCAGTTGCTCATCGGCGGGGTGGCCGGAACGCAGTCGCTTGGGGTCGGGGGCTGGGCCTTTTTCCGTCATGATTTTAGGGGAATGGCAGTCGTTGCAGCCGAGGATGTGTACGAGGTATTCCCCTCGCTTCACTTCTTCTTCGGGTGAAACCTGTGCCCCTTTTTGCAAAGCGGGGTCTGCTTGTGCAACAGGAGAAGCTTCTTTTTCCGTGCAACTGTTGAGGGAAAGGCTCTCAATGAGGAGCAATGCGAGTAGGTGGATTGTTTTCATAAATGAATTAAGTGAAAAATGTTGTTGTTGAAAACTGAGATGGTTTTTAAGGCCATTAATTACCCACAATGCTAAAGAAAAACGCTGATTGGTTCAAAGAAAAAGCCCGACAGTCGTATAACTGACGGGCTTTTGTATGCTTCAAGCTTATGCTTATTGAGTACTTGTCCCTATTTCATGGCTCCCTCATTGGCAGCGTTGTAACGCTTGGTCACTTCCTGCCAATTGATGACATTGAAGAAGGCCGAGATATAGTCAGGCCTGCGGTTCTGGTAGTTCAGGTAGTAGGCATGCTCCCACACATCGAGGCCGAGGATGGGGGTACCTTTCTTATCGGCGATGTCCATCAGCGGGTTGTCCTGGTTGGGCGTGCTGGTGATGAACAGCTTGTCGTCGGCATCGGTGCAGAGCCAAGCCCAACCGGAGCCGAAGCGGGTCGTTGCGGCGGCACTAAACTGCTTCTTGAACTCCTCGAAGGAGCCAAAATCACGGGCGATAGCCTTGGCAATGTTCATCTGAGGGGAAGGCTCGCCGCCGCCATCGGGCGACATGACCTCCCAAAATAGGTTGTGGTTGTAGAAGCCACCACCGTTGTTGCGGATAGCCGGGCTGTGCTGGCTGATATTGGCCAAAATCTGCTCGATGCTTTGGCCTTCGAGCGCAGTGCCGGCAATGGCAGCGTTCAGGTTGTTGGTGTAGGCGGCATGGTGCTTTCCGTGGTGGATTTCCATGGTCCGGGCGTCAACATGCGGTTCGAGGGCATCGAACGCATAGGGTAAATCAGGAAGTTGAAATGCCATAACTCATTTTGTTTTTAGTATGAAACTGGCCGCCAAGATAGGCAGGCAGCGTATAAAGCAATAACCCGACAAGCATAAATTTGTTTTGTGCTGCCTTCGGCAAACTCGGCTATTTTTGCTCCGCAAACCACCACACCATGCTAAAAATCGGCGTCATTGGCGCAGGCCACCTCGGCAAAATCCACCTGAAATGCCTCCTCGAACTTGGCGAGCACTACCAATTAGTCGGCCTCTATGATATTGACCCCGACGTGGCCTTGGTCGCTTCGCAACAGTTTGGCATTCAAGCTTTTGAGAGCCTTGAAACAATGCTAGAAGCCGTGGACGTGGTGGACATCGTGACGCCTACCACCACCCATTTCAACTTGGCAATGGCGGCCATCGAGCGGGGCAAGCACCTCTTTATCGAAAAGCCCGTGACGCAGACCGTGGCCGAGGCCATCCAGCTCATTGCGGCAGCAAAAAAGCATGGTATAACCGCCCAGGTAGGCCATGTGGAGCGCTTCAACCCGGCCATGCTCGCCGTGCGGGACGTGGCCATGCACCCCATGTTCATCGAGGCGCACCGCCTTGCCAACTTCAACCCCCGTGGCACCGACGTGCCCGTGGTGCTCGACCTGATGATTCACGACATAGACATCGTGCTGAGCCTCGTGCGGTCGCCCGTGAAGTCGGTCAGTGCCAGCGGCGTGGCCGTTGTCAGCGACTCACCGGACATCGCCAACGCCCGCATCGAGTTCGAGAACGGCTGCGTGGCCAACCTGACGGCCAGCCGCATCAGCATGAAGCAAATGCGCAAAGTGCGTTTGTTCCAAAAAGACGCCTATATAAGCCTCGATTTCCTCGAAAAATCGGCGCAAGTGGTACGAATGCACGAGCCGGGCAAGCAACCGGAGGGCATCCCTTCGTTTGACTTGGAGACGCCCAGCGGCACCAAGGTCATTTCGATGGAAATGCCGCCCGCCGAGCCGGTGAACGCCATTCGGGAGGAGCTTAAATCGCTGGCTGTCAGTATATTGCGAAGCAAAAAAGCAGCCGTGACACTGGAAGATGCTGCGGCTGCGCTGGAAGTGGCTTGGCGGGTGATGGAGGAGGTGGCAGGGCGGCTGAGGCAGCAGGAACTTTCCCGATTGGGCAAACTTTTCTAACTTGCCGTCAAAATTCCGATCAGCATGAGCAATAGCGAAGAACTTTTGAAAAGGATTACCATCAACCCAGATGTTTGCCACGGCAAGCCTACCATCCGCAATATGCGCTATCCGGTCTCGATGATTTTGGATCTGTTGTCGGCTGGGATGACTTTTGAAGAGCTTAAAGAAGATTATCCCGCCTTGGAAATGGAGGATTTCATGGCCTGTTTTGCCTTTGCAGCAAGGTTGGTCGAATTCAAAGCCGTAGCCCTATCTAAAGCAGCATGAAATTCTTGATTGATGCCCAATTATCGTATCGGCTTTCGAAGTTCATTCAGTCGAAAGGGCATGAAGTTACGCACACAGATTCAATGCCCAACAGAGAGCGTTCTTCGGATAGGGAAATCAGGCAATTGGCAAGGTTGGAAGACCGAATTCTCATCACAAAAGACAAAGATTTTCAAGCGACTCATTTATTGAGCAAAGACCCAAAACGACTGATATTGTTGTCAACTGGCAATATTGTTAACCGTGAATTACTGGCCTTGTTTGAGGCCAATTGGGCGGCAATCGAGTCTTTGCTTGGAGAGTTTGATTATTTGGAATTGACAAATACAGAACTTATTGCCCACGGCAATATTTAGCACAGACCATGCGCAAACTAACCGCCGACCTCCTCCTCCCCATCACCTCCGCCCCCCTCCAAAACGCCGTTGTCATCACTGACGACCAAGGCAAAATCCTCGCAATTGACCAGCGGGAAAACCACGACCCGGCCAGCTTGGAAGTGCATCGGGGCGTCATTACCCCCGGTTTCATCAACGCCCACTGCCACCTCGAACTCTCGCACATGAAGGGCGTGGCACCCACGGGCACTGGACTTTTGCCGTTTTTGAAGACCGTCGTCAACCACCGCCACGTGCCGCAGGAACAGATTGACGCCGCCATCGAGCAAGGCGACCGGGAAATGTGGGAGGCGGGCATCCAAGCCGTGGGCGACATCTGCAACAAGGCCGATACAGCGGCCACCAAGCGCCGCAGCCCCATCCGCTACTACAGTTTTGTGGAGATGTTCGACTTCCTCAACGACGCACGGGCGCAGCAGACTTTTGATGGCTACTACGAGGTTTTTGCGCAGCAAAGCGATGGAAACGGCGACCGAAAAAGCTGTGTGCCACATGCGCCGTACACGGTTTCACCCACACTCTTTCAATTAATCAACGTCGCAAATTCACGCCTTGCCCCCAATTTTTTGGAGCACGACTACTCCAAGGGGCGACAGTTCACCATAAGCATACACAGCCAAGAAACGCCGCACGAAGACCAGTTTTTCATGGATAAAACAGGTGATTTTGTTGAATTCTATAAAGCCTTTGGAATCCCGATTGACCATTTCCAGCCCATTGGTCATTCTTCCATGTTCTATACCCTTGAACATTTGGATATGCGCCCCAACGTGGTTTTTGTCCACAATACGATGACCAAACCTTTTGATATAAAAGCTGCAAACGCTTGGGCCGGAGGAATGAAAGGCTTGTTTTGGTGCAGTTGCCCCAACGCCAATCTTCACATCGAAAACAGGCTGCCCAACTATCGCTATTTCATTGAAAATGAGGCGATTGTATGCCTCGGTACGGACAGCCTGACCTCCAATTGGCAGCTCTCCATTTTGGAAGAAATGAAGACCATCGCCCGCTACCAGAGCTACGTGCCATTCGAAACACTGCGACGCTGGGCCACGCTGACCGGAGCAAGGGCACTGGGTTTTGAAGAAGATTTGGGCAGCATAGAAGTGGGTAAATCGCCGGGCCTGCTGCTCTTGGATTTGGGCGAGGATTTGCGATTGAAACAAAATACCAAAGTCAAAAGGCTCGTTTAAGCTGCCGTTTTGGCAGCCCTGTGCGCAGGGTATGTTTTTTGCTTTCGCAAAAATCTTAATCCGTTATCCATGAAAAATTTCCGCTACCGATTCCTTCTTCTCCTCATCGTCGTCATCTCGGCCTTTTCCTTCGTGCCTCCGACGCACCAACTGCCGGAACGCAACCGCTTCATACCCGAAGCCGTATATGAACTGCCGCCGGTAGCAACGCTTACCCTCACGGCCTCGGAGGTCGAGGCCGCCAAGGGCGAAACGGTCTGCTTGGAGGTGAAGGCAAAGGACTTCAACCAGATTCTTTCGATGCAGTACAGCATGAATTGGGATGCCAATGTGCTGAAATTCAAGGAAGTACGCAGTTTTGGCTTGGACGGCATGAGCCTCCAGAATTTTGGGGCGCACGTTGCCAGCAAGGGGGTGATGACCTTCTCGTGGTACGACCCCTCGCTGCGGGGTTTCAGCAAGCCAGATGGCCATAAACTTTACGATGTTTGCTTTGAGGTGCTTGGCAATTCGGGCAGCAAGTCCAAATTCGAGTTCAGCGGCAAGCCGACCGTGGTTGAAATCGCCAATTCGGCCAGCCAATTCCTGGAACTGCGTTCGCAGAGCGGGCTGGTCAAGGTGAAGTGATGGCTACACGGATACACGGTTACATGGCTTCATGGTTATATGCTTGTGCATGGTGTGCAACCTTGAAGCAATTCAACAATTCAACCATTCATTAATTTATAGACGCATGAAAATCCCTCATTTTCAAAGAGTTATAGCTATTTTTTGCTTTGCAACGCTGATTGCCGCTTGTGGCAACGACGACCCCGCACGGGAGGCGGCCACCCAGCAGGCAGTTGCGGAGACCACCCAAGCCACAACGACTACCGACCCTGCCGCTGCACCTACCGATGCACAAGCTGCACAGGCCCAGCAACAAGCCCAAGAACAGCAGCAGCAACAGCAAAACCCTGCCACCAACCCAAAGCAAGCCCGGCCCAAAACGGCTGGCACTTTGAACCTAGGCATAAGCGGTGGCTCCGCAGCAAAGGGCGAGGTGACCTGTGTGGCCGTTACCGCTAAAAATTTTAAGTCGGTGGTGTCCATGCAATACACCCTCAAATGGGACCCTAAAGTGCTGAGGTTCAAGGAAGTAAAAGGCTTCACGCTGCCCGGCTTGAATACCGACAGCTTTGGCAAGCACATCCTCGACAAAGGCCTGATGACGCATTCTTGGTACGATGCCAACGTAAAGGGCATCAACAAAGGCGATGGTGAAACGCTGTATGAAATCTGCTTCGAGGCCATTGGCACGGCAGGCAGCAAATCAGCTATTCAAATCGTGGATGCGCCCACCATCATCGAACTCGCCAACGCCAACAGTGAGTTCTTCACCCTCGATGCCACACCGGGCACGGTACTCGTGAAATAACGGCAGTCGGTAGTCGGTGGACGGTAGTCGGTAGTTTGGCCGACCACCGACCACCGTCCACCGTCCACCGTCCACCAACCACCGATTATGATAAAACGCATCGTAAAACTCACTTTCCAGCCGGAGCGACTGCCGGATTTCATGGCTGTTTTTGAGGAAAGCAAGGACAAAATCCGGGCATTCCCCGGCAACCTGCACATGG